>CAMBHM010000080.1 GCA_945867185.1 Legionella genomosp. 1 | reverse complement strand
TTATTATCACGAACGGCATCCCAGCGACACGGGGATCGTCAGATAAGTCAGGAATGTAACACGACACAAGTCATGGCATTGACCGCGATGCTCACTCATCCCAATAAAAAACTAATCAGTGAGATTGATACAGGGGAAGGGAAATCACGAATCATGATGATTCTTGCAGCAAATCTTGCTCTGCAGGGAAAAACAGTTGATTTTATAACCAGCGATATGCAGTTGGCTGAGCGGGATTATTTACAGTATAAACAATTTTTCAGCGCCCTTGGGGTGCGAACTGGATTGGTGTCATTGGACACGCCGGCTGAGCTTTATCAAAAAAACGGTGGCGTGAATTTTTCAGACAATGCACAGTTGCTATTATTACGGAATCAATGTGATGTGACAGGGAGCACGCTTGCTTTTCGTGATGAGCGTGCATCGGAATGCTGCTTATTGATCGATGAATTTGATAAATTCAGATATGATAAAAGTCATGATGCTTATAATTTTGCCGTGAAATCAAAACGACTGGCTGGATTTATTTGGATCTACCCATTGTTAATGGCGTATATGAGCGACTATTTGTCAAATGCTGTTGGTGAGCCAAACTGTGAGGAGTTAGTGGATTCGTTTTGTACTTATGTAGAGCGACATCATGCTCATTTAGAACACAAAGCAAGTCTAAACAGGCTTAAGACGAGAAGCAGGGGACAACTGACCACCTGGCTTCATGCAGCCTATATGGCCTCTCAGATGAAAGAAGACATTGATTACAAGCTGTCAGAGGCAGATGAAGACAAATGGGTTGCTGTAAGGGATGCAGACGGACACCTACGATATTCGCGTAAAGTGTTGGTATTAGACGGTGGGCGTCCATCTGAGTCTAGTACCTTTTCTGAAGGGGTGCATCAATGTCTTTGTGCAAAAGAAAATAGTCGTCTAGGCCAAGAATCGTTTGTTATTCTACCCGAAAATGAAACGCAGCGGTCGGCGTTTCCACAAACCTTCATGGACAGTTATCAAGGGGGCACACTTTTTGGTGTCAGTGGAACGGCAAGAGCTGCTGCGCCGCTTGCAGATGCATCGATCAATTATGAGCAGTTTGCTTATTTACAGGTTCCAAGGGAAAAGAAACTGATTCGAGAGGACAAAAGCACATGGTTTACAAAAGATTTTGTGCAACAGATCGAGGTTCTAAAACGTGTGATAGCTGAAAAAGCAAGCAAAGGCCTCCCTACGTTGCTCATCTGTAAAGATGACAATCAAAGCAGAGCTTTGCATGAGGCTCTGGCTCCTTGGTATGAAGAATTAGGACATCAAACAAAATGGGTGCATGGATTAACCCCTTCATCAGAAGAAAAACAGGCGATTCATCAGGCCGGTGACTCGACTTGGTTGACGATTTCCACGGCAGGATTATTTGGCAGAGGGGTTGATATTCATGCGGACAACCTCTTTGTGGCCTCTGCTTATGTCCCAACTTTAGAAGATACAAAGCAAATACAAGGTCGTACAGCGCGAACAGGAAAACCGGGTGAATTTCGGATGATTCTCAATGTTTCAGATCTCACAACCTCAACCCAAGGGACCACTTACTCTGGAGATAATGAAGTCTATCAGCAACAATTAAAGCAGGCTTTTGATCATGCTTGTGTGGAAGAAATTAATAATTTATACGGAGTCTTCCAAGAAGAAATCACGCTCTATTTTTTTAATACATTGCATCGCGCACCACTTGTAGACAAAGCCACTCGCTTAGCTGAATGGCAAACTTTTTTACGTCGCATGCAAGAAGCCTGGCGAGAGTGTGCGGTAGAATTAGAGCCATTTGTTCGGTATAAGTTCTATGAGCCATTTAAACAAAGCTTTCAAGCCTTTACAGAGAGCTGGTGTAACCAGGTTCCAAAAAACGATTTTCCTGTTGAGCCCCCCTCTTTTAATGATGAACGAACAAGGGCTATTTATAACGGATTACAGGGTAGAAAAACCTTTTTTGCATCTAAACGCTTACCCATTAGAAAGCGCTTAGACTATGATCCTGCAGACGATGGCCAAGCGGTGGTGTATAGCACCTTGTTTGCAAGAGAACGGGCGACATTAAGAGGTGAACGTCCTTGGTTTGCTGATTATCACGCCTGGAGAGAAGGGCGCGGCGCACTTTGTCCAGATGTCATGGCGCTATTAAATGGAGAACGTGTACTGTTTGCAACCCTTATGGCAACCATTGAACGATTGATTGAAGCATTGAAAGCTTGGTGGGTTTCTATTGATCCCGCAGCAGGGTCGGTTCTAGTGCAACAAGCGGTCTGATAGATCATCGATAAATCTACCCCTTCAATAACTTCTTCATTTCTGCTACCATTTTATACTTTGAGATCTATACCCACGCCAAGGAGCATAATATGTACAAAAAGGTTTTATTCGCAACGGATTTTGATGATGTGGGGATCAGTGCGGCCCACAAAGCGAAGAAAATTTCTGACGAAAATCAGGCCGAATTGATTTTAGTTCATGTGGTTGAACCTATTCCTGCTTATGCTTACCCGGGATTTGCAGGTTTTGCTGAGGTCGAAGTCTCTATTCGTGAGCAGGCTGAAAAAGAATTGAATGCCCTGGCTGAGCGGTTGGGTGTGGATGAAAAACATCGATTGCTGGAGTTTGGTTCTACAAAAAACGAAGTATTGCGGGTAGCTGAGGAGCACAATGTGGATTTGATCGTCACCGGCAGTCATGGTAAGCATGGGTTGGCGTTGCTGCTCGGTTCCACGGCTAATGCCATTTTACATGGCGCGAATTGTGATGTTTTGATTGTGCGATCAGCGGATGCCAAATAAAATTGTTATGAAATGAAATTATTACGCGGTATTCAGCAGCATGCGGCGCTTCAGGCAGGTACCGTGGCAACGATTGGCAACTTTGATGGGGTCCACCGAGGGCATCAGGCCTTGTTGAGAGCACTTCGGATTCAGGCCGATCGCTTGTCCTTACCGCTCTTGGTTGTTGTATTTGAGCCTCAATCTGGCGAATATTTTCTAGGCGAAACAGCCCCTGCTCGATTGACGAGCTTGCGTGAAAAGATAGCGCTGCTTCAAGCCTGCGGCGTTGATTTTATTTGTTGTCTTTCCTTTGACGATCACCTTGCCTCCATGACAGCGCAAGCGTTCGCGGAACGCATTGTTTTTTCTTTGTTGCAGGTGAAATATTTGTTGATTGGCGAAGATTTTCGATTCGGTCATCGTCGTTTGGGGGATGTGTCGTTGTTGCGAACGTACGGCTCCAAAGCAGCTTGTGTGGTGGAGCACTTCTCGGATTTTTTTATTGATAACGAACGAATCAGTTCTACACGGATCAGGAAAGCGTTGCATGACGGGGAGCTTGAGCAGGCCAAACATTGCTTGGGTCGTGTTTATAGTCTGTCTGGGCGTGTTATCCAAGGAGAAGGCCGGGGGCGCCAGTGGGGGGTGCCTACTGCTAATCTGGCGGTTCATCCTCATCAGTCGCCTTTGAAGGGTGTTTATTGTGTGCAGGTGATGCGCAAAGGGCGACCCTTGTATGCTGGGATTGCAAACCTAGGATGTCGTCCTACATTTAATGGAATGAAAAACAGCCTTGAAGTGCACTTATTTGGTTTGAATGAGTCCTTGTATGGCGAGCGATTGCAAGTGGTTTTTTTGCATAAATTGCGAGATGAAATCAAATTTTCATCCGTGGAGGCGTTGGTGGCTCATATTCATCAGGATGTGGTGGTTGCCAAGACGTGGTTTGGACTTTCTACTGAGAGACTGCATGCTTGATTATAAAGACACGCTGAATTTACCGCATACGGATTTTCCGATGAAGGCCAATTTGGCTCAACGAGAGCCTGGTATGCTTGCCGAGTGGGATAGAACCGATCTGTATGAAAAAATTCGTAAAGCCCGTCTTGGAGCACCGCGCTTTATTTTACATGATGGGCCACCTTATGCGAATGGGCATCTGCATTGTGGACATGCACTTAATAAAATTTTAAAAGACATGTTGATCAAGTCTAAAACCTTGAGCGGATATGATGCGCCGTTTGTGCCTGGTTGGGATTGCCATGGGTTACCTGTGGAACTCAATGTGGAAAAGAAAATTGGCAAAGCTGGGGTGAAAGTGTCAGCCCGGGAGTTCAGAGCCCAGTGTCGAGTGTATGCGGCGAGTCAAATCGATATTCAGCGGGATGAATTCAAGCGCTTGGGGGTATTTGGCAATTGGGATAATCCTTATATCACGATGGACTTTGGGTATGAAGCCAATGTCGTTCGTTCTTTGGCAGAAGTAGTTAAAAACAGACACTTGCACCAAGGGTTTAAACCGGTTCATTGGTGTATTGACTGTGGTTCTGCTTTGGCTGAAGCGGAAGTAGATTATGAAGACAAGACTTCTTTGTCGGTCGATGTTGCCTTTTATGCTGTAGATCTACCAGCATTTTTTTCGACATACCCTAAAAAACCGTTGTTGATTCCAATTTGGACCACCACTCCCTGGACGTTACCAGCAAACGAAGCGGTTTGCTTGCATCCTGAGTTGCTGTATTCCCTAGTGGATGTAGGCTTGCAATATATAGTTGTGGCTAGTGACTTGGTTGCATCCTTGATGACGAGGTATCAATACGAGACCTATACCATCCTTGACACTTTTCCAGGACAGGCTTTAGAGGGTGTACTACTCAAGCATCCTTGGGAGGACAGGACCGTTCCTGTTGTCCTTGGCATGCATGTGACAACGGATTCAGGTACCGGCGCTGTCCATACAGCACCCTCACATGGACCGGATGATTACTGGATCGGTGAGCACTATCAATTGCCTTTGCGGAATTTGGTGTTAGGGAATGGATGTTATATGGATGACATGCCTCTGTTTGGCGGGCAATCGGTGTTGAAGGTGAATACTCCAATTCGAGATCTCTTGCAAGAGCATCAGGTGTTGTTGCATGACGAGTCCGTGCAACACAGCTATCCTCACTGTTGGCGGCATAAAACCCCAGTTATTTTTCGAGCAACTCCGCAATGGTTTATCGCTATGGATCAACATGGTCTTCGTCAACAATTGGTAGAAAAGATTGATGAAGTCAATTGGGTACCCGATTGGGGAAAAGCACGTATTCATAGCATGATTGAAAACAGGCCTGACTGGTGTATATCAAGGCAAAGGGCCTGGGGCACGCCTATCCCTTTGTTTGTCCATAAGATCACGCGTGAACTGCATCCGAATACACTTTCTTTGATGGAAGACGTTGCAAAACGGATTGAAAGAGACGGTATTGATGCCTGGTTTGAATTAGAGCCACAAGAACTGTTGGGTGAAGAAGCGTTTCACTACGATAAAATCACCGATACCTTGGATGTGTGGTTTGATTCTGGAGTCTCTCATTGTTGTGTTTTAAAGCAGGGGGATGCGCTTGGATTTCCGGCGGATGTGTATTTTGAGGGATCTGATCAGCATCGAGGTTGGTTTAATTCTTCCTTGACCACGTCAGTCGCGATGAACGGGGAGCCCCCCTATAAAACCGTGCTTACGCATGGCTATACGGTCGATTCTGAAGGTAAAAAACTATCAAAATCTAAAGGCAATTATGTGGCTTTGGATAAAGTGATCGCACAGCATGGCGCTGATATTTTGCGGTTATGGGTAGCCTCCACCGATTATCGAAATGAGGTCAGTATTTCTGAGGAGATCCTCAAGCGTACGGCAGATGCGTATCGACGGATTCGTAACACAGCTCGATTTTTATTGGCTAATTTATGTGATTTTGTGCCCTCTCAAGATCTGGTTCCGGTAGAAGCGCTGCTTGAGATAGACCAATGGGCTATTAAACGTTGTCAGATGTTACAAGAAGAAATTTTAGAGGCTTATCAGCATTATCATTTTCATTTGATTTATCAAAAAATTCATAATTTTTGTGCGGTCGATCTGGGTAGTTTTTATCTAGATATCATCAAAGATAGACAATATACCATGCCTCTTCAACATATGGCGAGACGCTCTTGTCAAACGGCGATGTATCATATCATTCAAGCCTTAACGAGATGGCTTGCTCCGATTCTTTCGTTTACCGCAGAAGAAATCTGGACAATGATTCCTGATCAAGAGGAGGAGTCGGTCTTCTTAACCTGTTGGTATGATGCCTGGCCTTTGATAACGAGAGTTTCTATGGATGACTGGCAAGCATTACAAGTCATTCGGGATGAAGTGAATAAAGCGATAGAAAGTAAACGTCAGACTGGCGAGATTGGATCGGGATTAACGGCAGAAGTAACTTTATATGCAGAGCCGGCACTGGAACTTCTTTTAAACCGCTTTGGAGCGGAACTACGCTTTATTTTGATCACTGGAAATGCGACAGTGCTGCCTGCAGACGAGGCGCCAAAACAACTGGTGAAACAAGATGCCTTAGGGGTGACGATTGAGGTAACTCCTAGTGTACATCCGAAGTGTGCCCGGTGTTGGCATCGTCGAGAAGAGGTAGGCGTTGATACAGCACATCCTGAACTCTGCCAACGTTGCGTTGGGAATATTACCGATTACCCTGAAGTAAGGCGTTTTGCATGAAAAAATCCTTGTGGTTTTTGTTGTCGTTTGGGGTGGTATTGTTAGATCAACTGAGTAAATATACCGCCATGAAGTTCCTGGTTGCTTACCAACCGCTCCCCGTATTGCCTTTTTTTAATCTAACCCTTGCTT
>CAMBHM010000079.1 GCA_945867185.1 Legionella genomosp. 1 | reverse complement strand
TGCCTATCCGGTTGGCACATAAAAACCAAATTTCTACGTCCCGCGACTTGTTCGCGGGATCCAGAGATCCAGCTACAGAGCGAGATCCTTAGATTTCGCGAACAAGTCGCGGAACGTAGGCGGATGGATTAAGTGACAACCGGATAGGCAGGAAAGGTTCAGGCACCCCCACGATACTTTCAACTATACACTGCTCCGCCGGCGTTACGCATGGCAGCAGCTAGTTTCATATCGAAGGTGGCTAATGTCGCATTTTTACGTAATGCAAGATCAAGATAAACTGCATCATAAGCACTTAATGTATGCTGACGAGCAAAAGCCATGACCGAATCACGACGGCTCATCGTTGTTGTATCGTCTGTTTTTATGGGCAATGACACCAACCTGTTTAAATAATCCATTACTTGTGCTTCAGTTACAACATTGCGTCGCTCTCCGACCAGCAGTGCATTCGCAATTTCTATATGCCAGAGTGATGGAACGGTAACGTCTGCCGTTTCAAGAGCTAAAAGCGCACGTTCTGCACACTCAAGTTCATTGGATTTCTGCCGCTCAAACAACCAGGCTAAGGCCATTGATGCATCCAAAACAAGTCTCATCGTCGCCCCTCTTCAATCCAATCTTCTATCTCAGTTCCTATGACATTAGAAATTTTATCTATATTGCGCATGGCTTCAATGGCTGCATGAGGATTGTGAAGAGCTGCGTGCTCACTAGGAATTAAATCTGCGATGGGATGGCCTCGCAGAGTAATCGTAAAGCATTGTCCTTGTTGTACTTCACGCAAAAGCTTGGACAATTGAGCCTTCGCATCAAAAGAACCAATTTCAGTATACATAAGTCACCAATAAACTAGGTTTCTGTCTAGTTTATTGTAGATTACAAATGGAACTCAATCAAGCCCTATGTCACCTGCAGGGACAGCCCTGTTTATTCCCCATGTAATCCATTGACTACTACCGCTTCATGAAAAATATAATGTTGAATAATTTGTTGCGCTTGCTGTGCATTCATTGGTTTTGTAAGCACCCCATCCATACAATATTCTACGCAATCACTTTGTACCACCTCTGCTTGATAGGTTGTTAATGCAATAATAGGCACGCGATGCTTGGTGTTTTTCTCCATTTGACGCATTTTTTTAGCGACGACATAACCCGACGTATCTTGTAATCCAATATCCATGAAAACAATGTCATATTTACCAGGGCTAAATAACGACATGGCTTTATCTCCTGATTCAGCAACATCAACCCGGCAATCTAGCTCACTCAATAAGGCGCTCTCTACCTCTTGCGCGACAGGATCATCCTCTACCATCAATACCCTCGTTTCACGACCAAGCGTCCGAGACGGGCCATTCATCACTGGTTTTTCAATAGCAAGAGAAGCCACTTGTAATGGTACAACAGGCATTTCAGTTAAAATAACCACCAAACCAGTCACCTGCTTGTCCTCATTACATAAAGGCATTCGTGTTGCACGATAATGCAAAACCTCACCATTGGAAGTCACAACTGGCGATTCAAGCACTTCATGTTGAGCTACTCCTGAGAAAAGTGCCTTCATATCATCCAATCGGAAAGCATTGATTCGCTCTTTAGGCCACGTGGTGAATTGTTCCATTTTTTGATAGGGGGTTCCTGAAAAATCGTGTATACTTTTTAGCCCCAACCATTCAACAAAAGCATGCGTACAGCCTTTTAAATGACACTGTAAATCTATCCAGTACACAATACTCGGAATCGCGTTCAGAATATTCATATAATACTGATGGGTTGCTTCAACAGCCGTGAGTACTTTGTCTCTATTAATCGGTGCCATCGTATGACTCCTGAAAAAAGAACACTGTTTTAGGACTTAGAAACCGCGCAAGAATAACTTACACAACGCCACGTCATCCTGAGCATCGCGAAAGATCTCCTCCTTGTCAACAGCCCTGTCCTAAGAAGCCCGTCATCCCGAGCACCGCGAGGGATCTCCGATGGTGCTACAGCACTACTGACGACTACATGGCAAGTTCAGCATAGTTGGTCCCAACAACCAACCCATCTATGGCCATAAAATGTTTGTCGTAAGTGCAAACCGCACACCCGTGCTCCATTGCTTGGGCCGCTATCCACAAATCATTGGTAGGAATAGGCATTCCTTTTTTCTTTAAGGACACATATATTTTGCTGTAAAAGTTAGGGGTATCCATAGACATAGGATAAAATCGAATACGAGATGAACTTAAGAATTGCCGAAGCTCTTCTCTATTTTTTAGAGATTTATTCCCAGCATCAAAGCCACTCATTAATTCCCCGAGAACAATAGGGGTGATAGCAATTTTTTCAGCATGTTGAATAATATCAACGATGGCTGGAACTGCTAATTTAAAGGCACTGTAGGCATTTGTATCGATCAAAATAGGCCTCATGACCACATCTCATCATCAATTTTTTCAAAATGAGCCGTGTTCTCTTCAAACATTTTTACATCTCCCTTATCCCATGTCCCAGCAAGATAATCCAGATCATGATAGCTTGGTTTTTGTATCTTATGGCTATACCCTGTACTTTTTTCAATGCAGCTTAATATTAAAAGGTTGACGCTAGTGTGTTGCTCTGATGCTTGTTTTTTTAGTATTGACATCACCTGAGGAGACAATCCTCGAAGATTAAAATTCATTGCCGACATAGATACCTCAAAGGTAATATCTGTATGGTATCATGTTATGGTATTTATGATCAAAAGTCAACACCCCTGTTTTAAGAAACGCCTGGGGATGTTCGAGGGTTATTTAAACTTTTTCTGGATGACTGGGCTCTTTATGCGACAGTCGTGATCTTTGACCTGTTCACACTTGACTCTTTTGTCGACCTAAACTAAACTTAGTCATATAAAATAGCGGGGTTACACATCATGCAAAGTGTGAATATTCATCAGGCAAAAACCAATTTATCAAAGTACTTGAAAGACATCCAACAAGGAGAGGAAATCATCATTTGCAACAATGGCACTCCTGTTGCGATCATCAAACCCTATGTCACCATGAGTGGTCAGCGTCAATTAGGATCTTGGAAAGGTAAAGTAACCCTATCTGATGACTTCGACAGTCTTCCAGATGCGCTCGAGGAGTATTTTGAATAATGTTTTTATTGGACACTCACGTTCTAATTTGGGCTCTTGAAGGGAATGAATCAAAATTAGTAACTGCTCATACCCCTTCGCCGCTACGCGTCAAATGGGCATGAGAGGATCAAAGATTATGTTATTCGGGAATGCTTCCATTCAATGCCATGTTGATAGCAATCAACGGATTAAAGCCACGATTCCTCATCGTTTGTAAATAACTTGATATACGACAATAAGCTTGCGCGTACTCTAAAGACCGGAAGCATCCGGAGACTTTTTGTTTCACTTTGGCCATCCTAAGATCTTGCTCTGCTCTGTTGTTTGTAAAAGGCACATGGGGCAACCTAGCAAATAACAAAACGGATATTTCAAACTTACTCAGTCGCTCCCAAAGGTTATGCGCATCTGATTTGGCAATACGGCCTCGTCGCTTATCGGTTTTTTTCGGGATTTCAGGCATCTCTTTTTCACCCGCCATAAGGATTTTTTGGTAAATGCGCCCAAGCTTGAGGTATTCTGTTTCAGTCAAACATTTTTCTTTACGGCCAGACACCATTTTACAAGCGCGTTGTAATAATCGTTTCATTTTTTTCGCCCAGCGATAGCCATTAGAGTCGATAATAAAAGCCAGTTCACGTAACAAATGAGAGCCACATAAGCCATGCTTCAAATGATTATAAGATAAGTAGGATGCCCAACAATCATGGATCATCACCCCGCCATAATTCGGAATGATAGCAATATCGTCCATGGCCTCTTTCCCTCGTTTGCGATGGAGAAATTTCAAGGTCAAATTACCCGCAGAATACACATGAATCCAGTGATTTTGCTTATCCACACGCAACGATGTTTCATCGGTATGCATAGAGGGAAATGTCATCAACTGGATGGTGGTATTTTTTTCCCAAAGCGCCAAGGCAGTATGCAGGCGCATGACGTAATTGAGTATGCTTGCTTCTGACATCGTTCTGCCAATCAAAGCTTCCATCATTTCTACCACTCGGTTCAGTGATATCATTTGAGCTATGACCAGCTGGATCACATACGCTTTAATACCATTGCCGTATTGCAATACCCCTGGCATATCTTTAGGAAATGCTGCCTTAACCGTGGCATTACATGCGGGACAATCTTTGATTTCAACATCGACATGCTCCTCTGTCTTTTCGAAGATGATGTCAATTTTAGTTCGGCGCTCAATATGCATGCAGGGAACGTTCGTTAGGTCTTCTCCGCAAACACCACATACTAATGCCGGTAACAATGTCACTGATTCGATGGTGCGGGTGTTACCGGAAACCGTAATTTCTTCTTGCTTCTTCTCATCCTTGTTGCTCTTATTTTTGTTTGTGGTGGATGAATTATCTGGTGTCGTTTGAGAGGGAGGTATGCTTGAGTTGGCTGATGTTTTCTTGGTGTTCTTTTCCATGAAAATGCTGAGGATAATATTGAACAGCATCATAAGAGTGTTGACTAGCGCCGCAGTCTCACTAGATACCTTGCCCGCCTGAACCTGCTCGTCAAAGCTCACTTTTATTTTATCGAACTCAGCTCGAATCGATTGTTTATCAATGCTTGCCATCAATTTATACGCTTGATTATCAATATCAGCATTGTAACACGGGTTTTTTAGACCTCTTGGCACACCAAATAACGCGTGAGAATCACTATTCGGAGCAAAAATTTCAAAATCGTTCTGTTTTGATCTCTATCGATCTAAAAACGGCTTTCTACGGCGTTTTTTTCTGATATTTGCAAAAATGACACATCAATGCTCAAAAATGATGTCAATAGGTATGAGAAAAAAATTTTCTCATACCCATTTGGCGCGCAGCGGCATATGGGTATGAGCAGTTACTTTAAAAGAACATTTCAAACACTCTATTTACTATGATTTGTTAGAGACCAGTACCGTCGTTCGCTTAACAAAATCACCTCATTTATTGCGTGAAGAAGTTTTGGCCCTACCCAGTGAATGTTTAACCCATCCTGTGATCATTGATGAAATTCAAAAAGTACCGGCATTATTAAATGAAGTCCATTGGCTTATTGAACGTGTGAAGGCTCAATTCATTCTTTGTGGCTCAAGTGCCCGAAAATTAAAAACGACTTCAACCAATCTGTTGGGGGGGAGGGCGTGGCCTTATCATTTTTTCCCACTGAGCTTTTCTGAAATCCCTGAATTCGATTTATTTAAAGCATTGACCCAGGGACTTATCCCTAATCACTATTTGGCACAATCAGAACGGATCAATGACTATTTTCAAGCTTATGTTGATGTCTATCTAACCGATGAAATTCGAAATGAAGGTTTGGTTCGAAACTTGGCAGGTTTTGCGCGTTTCTTAGATGTGGCAGGACTGACAAGTGGTGAGTTGCTGAATGCCAGCAACATCGCCAGGGATTGTGGGGTAAATCGAGTCACGCTTCAAGAATATTATCAAATCTTAATTGATACTTTATTGGGTTATTTTATTTATCCCTTCAGCAAAAAAGTAAAAAGAGAGATTCTCTTAGCGACACCAAAATTTTATTTGTTTGATGTGGGAATTGCCAATTATCTTGGCCAATATGAGTTACACGCCCTCAAAGGTTCGGCGGCCGGTAAAAGTTTTGAGCATTTTATTTTAATGGAGCTCATGGCTTATCGTGGATTATGTAGAAAGCGCTTTAAGACAACTTATTGGCGGACCAAAACTGGATTAGAGGTCGATTTTATTCTAGGGAATGCAGAAATTGCCATTGAAGTTAAAATCAGCGAACAAGTTCATCAGGAAGATCTGAAGGGGTTGTTAGCCTTTTGCGAAGAACATCCAAATGCAATACCCATCGTGGTTTCACAAGATAAAAAGGCTAGAAAGCTTAATGTTACTGATCACTTAGTAATAGATATTTTACCCTGGGAAATTTTTCTAAAAAAATTATGGCGCGGTGAAATTCTTTAGCCTACTCACACGTGATAATTGGTGAGTCGACCAAGGGAACTTCCCCCTCAGTCGCTCGCAGAACCGTACGTGATACTCTCGCATCATACGGCTCCCATTAAGTAAACGCACCTAACATACCTTCTCGCCAATGAACAAATAATCCAGGCTGCTCTTTATGGATCCTTTCCAAGAGTTTGCCTGCTTTGGTTCGGCTATTCTTCAGCGACTTGTATTTCTTCTTTGCCCAAGACAGCAGCATATTATTAACACCTCGCCAAACCCGATACATCGAAGAACGATTATATTTACCATAGTAATTTAACCATCCTCTTAGCATCGGATTTATTGAATCGGCTAACTCCTGCAAACTCAAGGTAGTGTTCCTCATCCTAGGACTCTTCGGAATGCACGCCTGCAGGTTCAACAAATGATAGCGAGTGGGGTTTCTCCCCGATTGATCAAGCGTTACCTGTTGGCGTGATGTTCATGGTGGGTGCGAACCGCAGTTAGTTGGACAAAACAATCTCTCTTAAATTGGTTTTTAAACGCGTGCTGGGAGCAATCAGTACGTGTGCAAGTGCTTGAATTGCTTGGGCTACCTGCACAGATACTGCCTACTGAATGCTGCAGTCGCCAGCTTCAGCCCGTGGGGGCACAGGCCTTGTTGAGAGTAGTCTAACAATATTGCGTTTCGCATCTTCAATTAGCCCGGCTAGGGCAATTAAATCGAGGCCAACCGCATGTGCGGCCAGGGGGGCAGGCCCCGCGCCAGCCCCCGCCGCCCACCGAGTCCGCAGCGCGCCTTTAAATA
>CAMBHM010000078.1 GCA_945867185.1 Legionella genomosp. 1 | reverse complement strand
CTTTAGGGGAGAGAACATCACGAGGAAGCTATAAGCCTTCACGCAATGTTTTCACTTTTCTTAGTATTTTTAAAAGCACTCCCTAGTAAAATCACCGCATACACCACAAACACCCCAGCACAATAATCCGCAAACCGTCGATTATCATGTCTGCTATAGACGATATTTGCGATCTCTATGCCTGTTGCTTGAATACTCATCGCCAGCATACTCATCAATGCCGAAGCCGTTCCTTTACTCACTTCAGTCGCAAACAAAATAAATCTCGTCAAAGGCCCCCCTATCATGCCTACACCCAAAAAATACATCATTAACCCTGGCATCAACCAAACAAAAGAATCATTGATAACATGCGGCAACAGATAGGTGACTACCAGACTCACCCCGGCAATGGTAGAGCCTATCGCAATCAAACGTTTCACTGAATGGTCATGTGTCAAATGGTGCAAGAGTAGATTACCCACAATATAAGCGCCAAATACTGGCAACTGCCAGAGACCATATTGTTTCACTGAAAGGCCCGCTACTTTTACCAACATGATCGGGGAGAGCCCAATCCACGCCATACACGGCAAATAGATGACACCGAGGGCAAATGATCCCAATATAAATGATCGGTTCGATAATAACTGTTTATAATTCCTAAGAATCACACGCGGCGCCAACGAAACACGCTGGATTCTAGATCCGTCGCACCGAAGTTGACCCACTGATTCCGGCATATAGCGCCACAACCCCCAAAGGGCAAAGAGCGCTGGCACCCCAATGATGACAAAAATCATTCGCCAGTTGATATAATATATCAGTACCGCCCCTAGTAAAGGACCCAGCAATGGAGCCAATATGGCAACATTAGCCATGATTGCCATCAAGCGGATCGCATCCATTTCTGCAAATAAATCCTGCAGCGTTGCATACCCAACCACACTGATAAAACACAACCCCATGCCTTGAAAAAATCGCGCCCATAGAAATTGTTCCATCGATCCTGAGCAAGCAATAAGACTGGTACATACAACAAAAAACAACGCGCCAAAAATCATCACGGGCCGACGACCATATCGATCGGATAAAGGACCCAGAATCAATTGTAAACTAGCCCCTCCAAATACGTAGGCTGTGAGTGACAAGGCAATTGCAGCCTCTCGGCCATGAAAAGAATCCACCACATTGAGCATGCCTGGCATGATCATATCATTGGCAATATAAGTCAAAAATTCATACAGCACTAAAAATGCCGAATAAACCAATGCTTGTTGTCTAGCAATGGGTAATAGTAATGTCGCCATCAACTTCCTTTCTATCAAACATGAACGTTTCCTATAAGCTATGGCTATTTAACAAAGTTTGCCAGGATGATTCGATGAGTCTAGCAAGATATCAGAGTATGTTTTAAATTAAAACACTCTGGTGTCTCTTTTTGAGCATAAAATAAATCACTGATGGCATACCCCAAGACAGCTGCCAAGGTATCATTGATGTATAAAAGCGGGATCTGCGATCGCTGCCATGGAGGAATATGCCAATGTTGCATCAATGTTTTCAAGTGTTTCGTTTGTCCATGCCATACAAACTGCTCTCCACCTTGTCTATATCGCACTTGTATGCGTGATAGAGCAGGCACTAACAATCCTTCTGTTGAAGGCGTTGCCTCTAAAGTCCCTGCTCTCATGACAAGTGCTTGAGGAAAATCCACCCACTCCATAGGAGCTACCTTTAAAAAATCATGTAATAAATACAGCTTGTCTTGATATCGTCGGATCACTCGATTACCCAGTTTAAAACAGGGCATGGCATCTGTTCTTGCTAAAATGACCTCTTGAATAAGCAGATCAAGTCTTTTTTTGGAAACAGCACGCACCTTGTTTTTTTGTAACCAAACACGCAGCACATTGGATAAACGGGCAAACTGTAACGCTCTTAATTTAGGTAATGACAGCCCCAACTGATCCGTCTCTAACCCCGGATAATCTAGCTCTGCAAGGACTTCAAGATTTTTTTTAGCTTGCTGGCAATGAGTCGCTGTACGCGCCACATTCTGAACAACACTCGGCCACTTTTCCTGTAACAAGGGTATGATCCGATGCCGTAAAAAATTTCTAGAGAAAGCCTCCTCTTGATTGCTTTCATCTTCAATCCACGACAAGTTATTGTGTCTTGCATACTGCAAAAGCGACTGCTTTGGTACTTCTAATAAGGGTCGTATCAACATACCTTTAGACAAAACACTCGAAACAGAGATAGCGGACAGCCCTTCTATACCCGCGCCTCGCATGAGATGTAGTAACACCGTTTCTGCTTGATCATCCTCATGATGAGCCAAGACCAAGGCATCCTTCTCGGAGGTTATCAATGATTCAAACATCTTATAACGCGCAATGCGGGCTGCTTCCTCAATATTGGATTTAGCCTGAATCGTTACATGACGTATGATGAGCGGCACCTGCCATGCATCGCATAGCCCTTGGCAATGCTGTTGCCAACGGGTGGCCTCACTGCTTAGTCCATGATGGACATGAACAGCCGTTATTCTTTGAGACAACAACGGATTATTACGCAATTGATGCAACAGGACTGTAGAATCAAGTCCACCACTGAATCCAACAAATAGCGCGCGGTAGGGTATGAGCAGATCGTTTAACATAGTCTAACGAATGGCGCCCATCGCCATGAATTTCTGCAGACGACGACGAACAAGCTCATCCAGCGACAAGGATTTGAGCTGATGTAATTCTTCAGACAACACGGCTTTAAGCACTTCTGCCATCTCCAACACATTGCGATGCGCCCCACCCAATGGCTCGTCTACCACCCGATCCACCAGCCCATGATCTAGAATCTGAGAAGCAGTGATCCCCATGGCTCGGGCTGCATCACTTGCTTTCGAAGGATCTTTCCATAAAATAGACGCACACCCCTCTGGTGAAATAACCGAGTAAATAGCGTATTGCAACATGATCACCCGATCCCCTACACCAATGGCCAATGCCCCACCCGATCCAGCCTCACCCGTCACCACGCAAATAATAGGTGTTTTTAGCTTGGACATTTCAAAGAGATTCCGAGCTATTGCTTCAGATTGATTACGCTCTTCAGCGCCAATGCCAGGATAGGCTCCTGCCGTATCAATAAACGTAAACAACGGCACTTTAAATTTTTCTGCAAGCTTCATTAAACGCAACGCTTTGCGGTATTCTTCAGGACGCGCCATACCAAAGTTACGGTACACTTTTTCTTTAGTACGTTTTCCTTTTTGATGCCCAAGCAGCATCACCGGTTCACCATTAAACCGAGCCAACCCTCCAATAATAGCGGGGGCCGCACTATAATGCCTGTCTCCGTGAAGCTCTTGAAAATCGGTGAATAGATGTTCAATATAATCAGTTGTTTGCGGCCGCAATGGATGTCTTGCCATTTGAGCGACCTGCCAAGGCTCCAAGTGAGAAAAAACACTGCGCGTGAGATCTTCACACTTGGCCTCGAGACGGGCAATTTCTTCGCTTAAATTGACTTCATTGTCGGTACCAACCATACGAAGCGCTTCAATTTTTTGATTTAACTCTTCAATAGGTTGTTCAAAATCCAGACACTGTCTGCTCATCAACGGCTCATTTATGAATACTTAATAGAGTATATAATACTGGACTTTGGATCATAAAAACATAACAAATGCACTTGTGCTCAATTCGAACGTGTTGTATACAGTAAACATACCTATATAGAGCAACCTATGCTTTTAACGACCCCCCCTGATTGGCTTTTAAACCCATCACGCATTGATCTCTTCCACTTTCCGTTGCATACGTTATTTGAAAACGCCGATACACTGCTTGATGCTGATGAAACCCTTCGTGCCCATCGCTTCCTCTTTCCAAAGCATCAACGGCGCTTTACTGTTGCAAGGGCCACGCTGCGTCTGATTTTAGCTCAATATCTGTTTCTCGCACCCCAAGAACTTCACTTTACTTATAATGCACATGGTAAACCCAATGTATTATCTTCTACTGACTTACAATTCAATGTAAGTCACTCAGAAGAGTGGGCGATATTGGCTGTTGGACAAACACATCCTTTGGGTATTGATCTAGAGTTTTTTTCCGATAGGCCGTACTCAGGCATAGCCACCCACCTTTTTTCAGACTCCGAGCAACGCATCTTGCAAAATGCCCCCCTTTCGCTACAACCACTGATTTTTTTTCATATTTGGGCACAAAAAGAGGCCTTTATCAAAGCCACGGGGCTTGGACTTGCTTATCCCGCGCAACAAATCAGCGTTACAGTGTTCCCAAAGGCCCCCATTCAGGTTATCGATCCACTAGAACAGATGTCGTGGCAACTGCGCCCCTTCATGCCTCATATAGCCTGTTGTGGTGCACTCTGTTGCCATCTCTCCATTACTGAAGTGCGAACTTTTGTATTATCCAACCTACCGATCTTGTCATGAAACGGTTTACAGAAACACAACAACGCATACTCACTGCTTTATCCGATCTCAACTACCATCGAGGAGCCACATTGGGATCTCAATGTGGGCTCTCTCGAACAGCCATCTGGAAACAGCTAAATGCCCTCAAAGCGATGCATGTCCCCATAGCACATCATCCAAAACAAGGCTATCGTCTGTGCCTCCCTTTACTCAATGAAGATGCAATCCGTGGGTTTGGTCTCTCCTCCCCTATTGAGATCCAACTCTTTGCCTCCATAGACTCCACTAATCGTTTTTTAAAAGAGGCCAAAGCAGAGCCCCATCTGGTTCAACTGTGCTGTGCAGAGCAGCAAACAGCAGGTCGAGGTCGCTTGGGACGCACTTGGTACTCGCCTTTTGCCGAAAACATCTACTGCTCCAGTCGATGGGCTGTGGCCTGCGATTGGGCAACATTATCTGGTTTGAGCTTGGTCGTCAGTCTTGCTGTCATCGCCCTGTTAGAGCCTTTCAACCTGAGCGAGGCGCTACGCGTGAAGTGGCCTAATGATCTGTTCTGGCATGATAAAAAATTATGTGGAAATCTCATTGATGTGATCGCCGAAAGCAACGGCTATACCGATCTCATCATTGGGGTAGGACTAAACGTCAACTCTCTGACCGCAGAACATCCGGACTTAGAAAAGCCTTGGTGCTCTTTGCGAGAGATTCTAGGAAGCGTACTGGATCGCAATCAGCTCATTGCCTCACTCATCACACATTTAAACCGAAGTATCACCCAGTTTATAGCACACGGGTTTGCAGGATTTCTTGATGAATGGAACCGTGTGGATTATTTAGCAGGACGTCGAATTACTGTGACACGGTGTAATGAATCCTTAACAGGGCTCGTACTCGGTGTGGATAACGGTGGACATCTGCTACTGCTTGATGACCATGAGGTCATACACACCTTGTCTTCTGGAGATACCTCGTTGGCGACAACGAGGTATTAAGGATCGCGTCCGAAATAACTAGGCGAGATCTTCTTCTAAAACCTCAACCCCTTCCTTTTCTTGTTGGATCCGCAAATAAATTTCTTCACGATGAACAGAAACATCTTTGGGGGCATTAATACCCAAACGCACTTGATTCCCTTTCACACCCAAAACTGTGATGTTTACATCATCACCAATAATCAGTGTTTCACCAATGCGCCGCGTCAAAATCAACATGACCAAATCTCCCTAACAAAGCAGCCATTGTCTGGTGTATTGGATGACTGCAAACAAAAATAACCTTCGATGGTTATTGTACTGGTTAATTCTTAACACAACATTAAGAAGTGGGAACAAGAAAAAAGGGTGCCAGACTTAACCAGCATTGCATTTTTAACGTGTATTGCTAAAAGCCCTGATACTATTTATAAACTCTTAAATAGTTGTAACACATGATAAATGACGCGTTTTTGCTCGTGAATTATTAGGCGCCCAATACATGTGCTAAGGATCGCGCCCTGCTCTTAATGCAATGGCTAGCACGATGAGGGGACAGTAAGCCATGAACAATCCTGAATAACCATCCAGTTTTCCAATACCAATGAAAATTGCAATCGGCAACAGCCAACTCATATTGATCAAGGTCACAAGAAGCGTCACTCGCCTATGGTCCCCCACACTGCGAGCAGCATGTTGATAAGCGTGATCACGATGAGCCAGATAAAGCGTTGCCCTTTGCGCCATACGACATAACAATGTCACGCTTGCATCTACTACAAAAACACCGAGTAACACCATCCATGACCAAAAAAACACAGGGTTCACGCGGGTCGCCTGAATCATCAATAATCCCAACACCAACCCTAAACATCCACTGCCAGCATCTCCCATAAAAATACGTGCGGGAGGCCAATTCCATATTAAAAAACCAGCCACAGAGGCCGCCAGAACCAACGGCAACCCTATCCATATTAAATTCCCTTGCAGAGCAAATAAAAGCGCGCCCCCCAAACAAACACTAATAGCCTCCATGCCTGCGATGCCATCAATCCCATCCATGAAATTGTACAAATTAAGTAACCATACCAGGAGAATCACCGTGAGCCCATTTAAAAGCATCCCAGAAGACAATACCCAAGATCCAACGTAAATAGTCGGCATGCCTCCTAAGCAATAAAGAGCCATCAGGCACGCGCCGAAATGTCCAGCCAGACGGACTCTAGCAGGCACATGTCCTTTGTCATCTAAAAAGCCCAACATCGCCACAAAACCTGTTGCTATCAACACGCCAAAAGGCCAAGAAGCATATCCAAACAACCCTAAAAAAAACGATCCCATCCCAAAAGCCACTATAAAAGCAATCCCACCACCCCTTGGAGTAGGATGAAGATGAGAACTGCGATCATTCGGGCAATCCATGATGTTTTTCACCAATGCATAACGTTTAATAATCCACGTCAATACAAACGAACCCACGAGGATC
>CAMBHM010000077.1 GCA_945867185.1 Legionella genomosp. 1 | reverse complement strand
AACACTTGCCCCCGAAATAAAGGCTTTAGATCCATTTAAAACATAATGATCCCCATCGATAACAGCGCGACTTTTAAGCGATGCCGCATCAGAGCCCGACTCTGGCTCTGTTAAGCAATAACTCCCCAAAGCCTGCATTCCAGCGAGCTTTGGCCCCCAGACGGCACGAAGATGTTCCGATGCGTATTTATCAACCAGAGACGTCACCATATTGTGAATAGAAAGATAAGCACTTGTGCTGACACAACCTGTCGCCAATTGTTCAAAAATAAGCGCCGCATCTAAGCGTGTCAGTTGAGAGCCACCGATGTCTTCACGCGCGAGCATCCCTGCCATCCCTAGAACTGCTGCTTCTCGCAACACTGTCACTGGAAAATGGGGATGTTCATCCCAATGTTCCGCATTAGGCAATAATTTGTCGCGCGCAAATTCAGCCGCCATATCTCGAAAAGCACAATGCTCTTCGTTTAATTGAAATTCCATGATCATTCTCCGTGCGATAAATCTTATCCAATGCTATGATTGCCGTCTTTAAAGTGAGAGCAAAAAGAATAACCACATGGACGTCATAGCGCAAGACAAACCCTTGAAAATAACTGCTGCTCGTATTTTAAAAGACTATTACGGCTTTGATGCATTTCGTCTGCAACAAAAAGAAATTATTGACGATTTAGTAGCAGGGCAAGATCTCTTAGTCCTTATGCCGACAGGTGGTGGAAAATCGCTCTGTTACCAAATTCCTGCTTTATTACGACAAGGGGTTGGCATTGTCGTTTCGCCGCTCATTGCATTAATGGAAGATCAAGTTGCCAGTTTAAAACTACAGGGCATTCGTGCAGCCTTCTATAATTCTTCCTTATCCAGTGAAGAAGCACGTCGCGTTCTTGCCGATCTGCATAATAATGCTTTGGATCTCTTTTACATTGCCCCAGAGCGCTTACTCAGTGACTCTTTTCTAGAACGCCTAGAAAGTTGTCCAATTGCCCTATTTGCGATTGATGAAGCCCATTGTATCTCACAATGGGGGCATGATTTTAGAAAAGAATATGCCTCGCTGGGTCTTTTAAAAACCCACTTTCAAGACGTCCCCATTATTGCTCTGACGGCCACTGCCGATGTCCAAACCCAACAAGACATCGTGAAACAATTAAAGTATCGCCCCAAACAATACATCACCTCCTTCAATCGACCTAATATCCATTACCACGTCGTCACGAAAAACAACCCGTTGAAACAGATAGATCACTTTCTACAAACACAAAAACAACAATCCGGGATCATCTACTGCGGTACTCGTGCCAGCGTGGAACGTTTGGCTGAAAAATTACAAGAATTAGGGCATCGTGCGCGCGCCTATCATGCAGGCCTTGCACACAAAGAACGTCGGGACGTTCAATCTCTTTTTAGACATGATCATATCGAGATCGTGGTGGCAACCATTGCCTTTGGAATGGGCATAGACAAGCCCAACGTACGTTTCGTTATTCATCACGACTTGCCAAAAACGATAGAAAGTTACTATCAAGAAACAGGCCGTGCAGGCCGCGATGGACTCCCAGCAGAAGCGTTACTACTATACGATCCCGCGGACAGCGGCCGTTTGCGCGCCTGGATAGCCTCAGTCCCCTCAGAAGAACAACAACGCATCGAACATCATAAGCTCAACCACATGGTTGCTTTTGCAGAAGCCACGCATTGCCGAAGACAAATTTTGTTGCGCTATTTTAACGAGCCCTATGATCTGGCTTGTGGCTATTGCGATATTTGCGACACACCTCCTGAATTTACCGATGCAACCGTAGAGGCGCAGAAATTGCTTTCTTGTATTTATCGCCTTCGCCAAAATTATGGCTTACTTCATGTGATCGATGTGTTACGTGGGAGCACTTCAGAAAAAATAATTCAATTTGGCCACCAGCGATTGACCACCTACGCCATAGGCAAAGATAAATCTGCTGCCTATTGGAAGCATCTTGCTTGGCAACTCATTCACCGTGATTATTGCCATCAAGATACCAACCACTTCAATGTGCTTCGACTCACCGACAAAGCAATCCCACTGCTGCGCGGCGAAGAAACCATTGCCCTGGCTGTACATCGCATTGAACCCACTCAAAAAACACTCAAAAGGAAAAAGGGACGGCAGACGACACAAAGCCCCCCTTCTAATCCTCTTTTTGAACACTTGCGTGCCCTAAGACGTCAACTTGCAGACGAAGAAAACAAACCTCCTTTCATGATTTTCAGCGACACGACTTTGCATGACATGGTGCTAAAAAAACCGCAAACACTCGATGCGCTTTTAGATGTATCCGGAGTTGGGCACTATAAGTTAACCCATTATGGGCAGGTTTTTTTAGAGGCTTTGCAGGAATTGTAAGTTATTTTACTCCCGATCTTGAAGCCAATGCACCGCTTACGAACAGCTAGAGCGATGAGAGTTAAGAGGATCACTTGCACAACGAGGCCTCGCCGCTTCTCTCATAAAGTTCGCCCTCCCTTTCGACCCTACCAACGGCGCTCCTGCTTGAACATCCAAGGTTCGCACCGGCAAATTAGAAGAGGTTTCTAAAGCATGAAGGGTTTGCCACTGCAAAACAGCATCCACTTTGGCGTTTGCCATACTTTGCTCCGTTTTCAAATAATAGGAACACTTCTTATCTACATAATAGTTATACCCAAAATAGAGCCCTAAACCAAACCCAATCAATGCTGCCACTGCGATGCCAACAGGACCTGTCATGACTGCTGCGGCAGAGAGATATCCTAAGGATTGGATAATGGCATTCACCCCATAGAAATAAGAAAAAAATACCAGGGTACTTGTGAAAAAAGTCATACCAAATAATTTTAATTTAGGCGTTTCAAAAAGAGGAACTTGTTGCATCGGCGGTAACGGCGTGTCCATTTCTATTTTATGTCGTAAAATCAATTCTTCCACGGTTTTTAATCGTAGTTGAGACAGCTGGTAAGCAAACATCATTGCTTGCTGATCTTTTATACGTTCAGCATAAGCATGAGCAGCAAATCCCAACCCAACCAGTACCATGAATACGGCAGCCCCTACTGTGACATACAATGTCAATGTGACCAATGACACAACAACCCACCACGTATCAATCAAGCCGCCCACCATCTCTATTGCATTTTGTATGGGGCGTGTAAATCTGTTTTTGTTTTTTATAGTAGCGCTTACATCCGAAGACAACGATTGCTGTTCAATGAGTTCCATAAAAGGTTTGAGATCAGTCAAAATCGAGGAAGACGAAAGACTAAGGATTTGACGTAACTTCGAAATAGTTAACCTCGCTAACCCTGTCATAAATATACACTCTCTAGCAGTAAGTTGATATATTTTACACTATTTGATTAAAAAATACCATCACATCAACCGCTGTTGCGCTTTGGCAATTGCTTTTCGAATAAATTGTGCTTCTTCAGATTGTGCAGGAGCACTGCCTAACAACCTCTCCCAATAATTGATGGCCTGTTGATACGCATGTCCCTGATACGCGTCCATGGCAAGCATCGCCAAAGCATCCGGTTGATCTTGGTTTTTCTTTAAGACCGCTTGAAACAAACTTCTAACCACGGAATCAACTGTTTGATGATTTAACTGCCACAACGTTTGAGCATAATTAACCGTGATCGTCTCATTTTCTGGCTTCAGTTGGTGCGCCATCGCATAAGCATCATACGCTTTCCGCCAATGATGTTGGCTGGCTTGAAGTCGACCTAATAAATACCAGCCTTGTGCACTGTTAGGTGTTTTTTTAAGGCGTTCACTCAACCTATCTATGAGCTCTTCTGGCGTATGCGACCGTAACATTGCTTGAACCTGATCTTGTTTCTGAAGGCGTTGAACATGTGCTTGCCAATCTGGCCACGCACCCCATTTCCAGTAAGCAAACGAAACAAAACAGAACAAAATAGGCGTTAAAAGGATCATCATACTTTTTGAACGACGTAATGGAATCAAAGCAGCCATCAAGGCTACTATTAACAAAACAACCAACCCTATCAACCCCCAACGCTCATTCATCCCGCACCTGTTGTTTTAAACCCAATCGCCACAGCAGCACCAATCCCAGTATTAAGAAAAGCACAGGTCCCCCCCATAACAACCAGGTGAGCGGATTCATCCGTGGCATAAACAGAATAAAGTCCCCATATCGGCTAGTCAACGCGGTTGTAATTTGATCATCCGTTTTCCGAAGACGCACTGCACGATAAATATCCGCCCGTAAATCCATCGCAAGACTTGCTGTTGAATCTGCCAAATCTTGATTTTGACAAACCAAGCAACGAAACGTTCGTAACAAACGGTTAAATTGTGCCGCTTGTTGCTCTGTTTCAAAAGGATACAAATGACTTGCACATAAGGCGGTACTGAACCCTAAAAAAACAAAAAACAACCAACCTTTCATATAGCCACCTTCAATCGATGGATCCGTGGCTCAAACTCTTGCTTCCAAATAGGTGGTGTTAAAATGCCAACATGACGATAGCGAATGGTGCCTTGTTTATCAATCAGAAAGGTCTCAGGAGCGCCATATACCCCTATGTCAATGGCCAAACGTCCCTCTAGATCGGAAGCAATCACCTGATAAGGATCGCCCCATTCGCTTAACCAAGCGCGTGCCTCTTTTGGTTGATCTTTGTAATTCAATCCAACGATCACAACGCCTTGCTTAGCCAGTGTCATTAAAAAAAGCTGCTCTTCAATACAAGCCTCACACCAACTGGCCCATACATTCAACACCACCACCTGTCCTTGCAGATCCTGCTCAGTCAGTACTAACTTTTCATTTTTTAATTGATGCAAACGAAAGGGGGGAAGTGGCTTGCCCAATTGAACCGAGGGCAATGCATGCGGATCTATCGCTAACCCACGCCAGAGAAACCATCCAAGGATCATAAAAAGCACAAACGGGACAAGTCGCACATATCGTTTCATCACGAACAGACTCCTTGCATACAAGGCGTCTCTGCTTGATGATAATATCGTCTATCCACCAAAGCCAGAAGCCCCCCCAAGAAGATAAAAAACCCTCCCCCCCAAATCCATCGAACAAAAGGTTTGTAATACAGTCGAACGGACCAAGCCCCTGCCCCCAAAGGTTCACCCATTGCCACATAGAGATCACGAAACGGCGTAACATCAATAGCTGAATCGGTCATTGGCATTTGTCCCACATCGTAGAGACGTTTTTCAGGAAAAACAGCAACCTGACGATGCGCACTGGTTATTATGAATTTACCCTGAGTACCATGATAATTCGGGCCCGCCAATGGCGCTATACTTGCAAATTGTATTGAGAATCCTGCTAACGTCGTACTGTCCCCTGGCGCAAGTTTTAATTGTTCTTCAAGACCATATCCTGACGACACGGTGATACCAACCACAGTCACCGCAATCCCCATATGTGCAGAACACATGCCCCAAAAAGCACGTCCAGTGCCCAACAGTCCCCGCTGTTTTATTCGCAACCTTATTAAATTTGTAGTACTCATCAAGATCCAACAAGCGAGCGTAAGACCCAGAAGCACCGATCCCTGAATAACTTGACCTAAAACCGTCAGCAGGATGATTGGTAAGAGCAATGCTGAGATCCCAACCCAACGAAGGCCTTTCCACACCCGTTTTAATTGGTCTCGATCCCATTTGAGATGAATCCCCACTCCCATTAAAAACAAAAGAGGCAACATCAATGGCACAAAGACCATATTAAAATAAGGCGCCCCCACAGATAATTTCCCAAGATGCAGCGCATCAATTAACAATGGATATAACGTACCCATCAACACCGTCAACATGATGACAACCAATAACACATTATTCAGTAACAGAGCTATTTCACGAGAGACCGCATGAGGCGTTTGTTGTGGTTTTAAAACGTGTGCACGCGTTGCAAATAATAATAATCCTCCACCGATCACCACCAATAAGAACAAAAGAATCGTTAAACCTCGTTGTGGATCCACTGCAAACGCGTGCACAGACGTCAAGACGCCTGAACGCACCAAAAAAGTACCTACCAAACTCAAAGAAAACGCCATGATGGCTAATAATAATGACCAAGCGGTGAATTGCGTACGCTGGGCACTCACCGCTAGCGAGTGAATCAATGCGGTCCCAACAAGCCAGGGCATAAACGATGCATTCTCAACCGGATCCCAAAACCACCAACCGCCCCACCCCAATTCTCGATAAGCCCACCAACTGCCCAGCGTGATACCAGCCGTTAAACAACACCAAGCAGCCAACGTCCAAGGCCGAGTCCATTTCGCCCATGCTGGTTCAAATTGACCATACCAAAGGGTTGCGATGGCAAACGCAAAAGCAACCGAAAACCCCACATAGCCCATATAAAGCATCGGGGGATGAAATAAAAATCCAGGATCTTGTAAAAGCGGATTCAAATCACGCCCCGTACTATGCAATAGTTGAAACTGTCTTACAAACGGGTTAGAGGCGGTCAGTAAAAAGAGAAGGAAGCCAATGCTGAGTGCACCAAGCACCACCAACACGCGTACCCGCATGGCTTCATCCAAGGGTTTACTGAAACAAGCTACGGCCAATGTCCAGAGGCTTAATATAAATACCCACAATAAAAGAGATCCTTCATGTCCGCCCCAAACTGCACATAATTTATAAAACCAGGGTAAAGCAGTACTCGAATTCATCAGCACATAGCTGACAGTAAAATCATCTTTTAAAAAACAAGCGGTTAAGGCCACATAACTAATAGCCACACAAATGACCTGCAGCACCACATACGAGGAGACAGCCCGTTGCCAGTCTAATTTATTACGCCACAACCCAAACGTTGGTATCACCACTTGCATCACTGAAAAAAGTAATGCCAATACCAACGCAAACAAACCAAACTCAGCTGTCATAAAACCCTTTTTTTAGCAATCCGCAACGCTTCTTTCACTTCTTTAGGCATATAGTTTTCATCATGCTTGGCCAA
>CAMBHM010000076.1 GCA_945867185.1 Legionella genomosp. 1 | reverse complement strand
ATTTTAAAATTACGTGTATTTAGATCACGCTAGAACAGCGACCTAGTGTAGCCACTTGACGCGGATCGAAGACAGAAGCGATGATGCGAGCGGCCATTCTGTCCGGCGTGATGACTTGAATAACATGGTTCTCGATCGAGACGATAGAATGATATAGATCGCTCTCTAACAAGGTTAACTCGTTTTGGAAATAGCTCGAGCTTTTTCCAAAGGCTTGACTAATGGAATCGAGATCAACACGCATATAACACATGAGCGCATCAATCACTTGTTTTCTAAAACGATCGTCGTCATTGAATGTCCACCCGCGGATGCTCGGCAAATGAGCGGCTTGAATCGCTTGCCGATAATTTGAGATATTTGTCTCATTTTGAACATAGCCCTCAGGGAACTGACTGATGGCTGATGTGCCGAGGCCTATCAGTACATCAGTTGCCTCAGAAACGTAGCCTTGAAAATTACGACTGAGTGTACGTTGATTCAATGCAGTAACTAGGGGATCGTCTCGTTTTGCAAAATGGTCAATGCCGATTTCAATGTAGCCGTTTTTAACGAAGGTTCGGCAAGCAATTCGATAGAGGGCTAATTTTTCTTGTAGTGATGGGAGCGCTCCTGTTTCGATCATCCGCTGATGTTTTTTAAGCGCTGGTAGGTGTGCATAAGAAAAGAGAGCCATTCGGGACGGGTTGAGTTCGATGACTTTTTCAAGGGTATCTTGGAATCGTACTGGCGTTTGCAGAGGCAACCCATAAATCAAATCGCAGTTGATCTGGGCTAAGTGGGCCTTTCGCAGCTCGCTGATTAAAGAGGCGACCATGTTGTATGGTTGGATCCGATGGATGGCTTGCTGAACTGTAGGGTCAAAGTCTTGTATGCCGAGACTGATTCTATTGAAACCAAGCGCGCTATAGGTATGGATTTGCTGAGTGCTCGTTGTACGAGGATCAAGTTCAATAGCCAATTCCTTGAGGGGATCGGTTGCCTGTGATCCTGGGAAATCTTGTGCATTCAAAGTAAAGAGTGATCGAATCGCCTCAAGGATTCTAGATACATCCGACTGTGAAAGACTGTTGGGTGAACCGCCACCAAAATGCACGCTGACGAGACGTCCCTGCCCTCTTAGTTGTTTTTTAATCAGTGCTATTTCATCTAACAAGCAGGACACATACCGTGAGACAATAGACTCTTGTCGTGTGATCATCGTATGGCAGCCGCAAAACCAGCAGAGTTCTTTGCAAAAAGGAATGTGAACATAAACGGCAACACGCGTATTTTTTGAGACAGTGCCGAGCCATTCGGTGTGTTGTCGTCTACTGGTTTCCGAATTGAAGTGATGGGCTGACGGATAGCTGGTATAACGAGGCACCGCATGATGGTGCCAAGACGGCTCGAGTGATTTGTCTACCATAAAGTGCTCGATATGATGAATGACAGAGCGAATGCTAGCTGTTTTTACAAAAAATTACTATCTGAATGAGTAGCTTTATAACATCGTCACGCATGGATCACTTACACAGTTTCAGTCATCGCGATTTGAGAATCATATAGTCAACAGCCGCTTCAATGTCTTCTTGACTACAAAACTCACACCCACCCTTAGGCGGCATCGCACCTGCCCCAGAGAATGCCAATTGATATAAATTCTCAATGCCACTCATCAGAAGGGGCTTCCAATGCGCCACATCTCCCACTATTGGAGATCCCCCTGCACCGACATTATGACAAATGGCACAATGTTGTTTGTAAATAGTTTCTCCCAAACTACTGCCCTTAAAAATAGGCAGGGATGACGACTCACTGTGAACACTTTTCAAATAAGTAACAACGGCCATCAAATCTTGTGTAGACAAGTAACTCAAACTATTATGAACCGTTTCTAGCATAGGCCCATGTAAAGCACCCACCCCCAACATCTGACTATCTGTAAACGTTTTCATTAAATCCTCATTAGAGATCCCACTCAACGCAGACTGTGTAATATTGGGTGCTAAATACCCTTCCACACTGGCGCCACTCAAATAATAATTTTGAATGGGAGCTCCCAAAATAATGTTTCTATCCAGAAGATAGTAGGAAGGGGTGTGGCACATGCCACAATGACCTAGTCCATTTACAAGATAGGCACCACGGGACCACTCAGGGGATTTGTTTCCCTCAGAAATCGGGTTGCCTTCATTCCTAAAAAACAATAATCGCCAACCCCATTGCAATAATCGATGTTCAAACGGCCAAATCATGTGATTCTGTTTTTTCTTTTGATAGATTGGTGAGAGCGCATTCAAATACGCTTTTATGGCCAACAAATCTTCCGTCTTGATTCTATTAAAATAGAAGAAAGGAAATGCGGGATAGTAATAGTGACCATCCGGAGAAATGCCTTTTCGCATGGCTTTAATAAAATCAGCATCTGACCAACCCCCAAGGCCAGTAGTTCTATCTGGTGTTAGATTAGGGGAATAAATAATCCCAAAAGGTGTGGTGATGGCCAAGTTCCCAGCAAAAGGAGGCCCATTCTCTAGAGCATTCGTATGACATGAAATACAATCACCCACTTTGACAAGATATTCTCCCTGCTTGATTTTTTCTTGTTCTAATTTTGTTCTACCAACCATGGTCGTTGATGGGTAAACTGGAAATTGGACAGATTGTTGATAGGGTATGGTTGATGCGTTCAAACTTACTTTTATTCGATATAGCGCATGTAAAAAAAAGCCAGCCATAACAACAGCCACAACAACAAGTATCATCCCTATTTTACGCATCATGCCCTCTGCCACAAAAAATCAAGTAACCCGGTGATTGTGACACCTTACACCCAATGTACTATAATAATATACAGTCATGATAGGGTAATAAGAACAGATGTACAACCGCCCCATCACAGCAATAGGTTAGAGGAGCAAGCTTCATGCCTATCCTACCAGATAAATGGGCAACTCAAATACAGGCATTGCAACAACTCACAGCCACATCAATAGAGTGGCCGCCTCTACTTATCCTTATGAAAAAAATACCATTTTTCTCAGCCTTCATCCGTCATATTAACAATGCAAAAGATCCCATCGCAACATTAATAACTTTACACGGAGCCATTCCATCACAGCCTCTTGCGGCATCAGGCATCCCCATTATCCTGTTGATATTAAGCGCTATCAACTTTTTATTCCTTCCTTTCTTATTCCTGGCCTTTAAAATCGCTAAGGTCGAGCCCCCGCTGACTCTCACTCATCTCGGCCACTGGGTTGCCTCAACTATTATTCTAGGATTATTAATAGCCGCTCTATTGATCCCCGGCGTGGCTCCCATTCTTACCTTGATTGTCGCAAGTGTTTCTCTCGTGGTTGCTCTCAGTACCATGAGAAAATCGCTGCTTTATCAGACTCAACTCCAGAAAACCATCGATGATAACTTACTAGCACAAACAACTATTTTAACCGCGTGCGACACATTAGTATCTCGAATCAAGGCTTGCACCGCCTCAAACGATCCTCATCTAGCTGCACTCGAAGTGAGCGCTCAAGCGGAATTTGATCGGTACAAAAAACAGCTACAAACCCTTAAGGATCAAGAAGCCGCGAGTAAAGCGATGATGAAAACCAACAACACAACTGCTGTCATTTATAGAGGCAGCATTGTTGTTTTTTCACTTCTCTCCGTCATTGGTCTTGCGCTGTGCTTTGCATTTCCTGTTGTAGGTTTAAGTTTAATGGCCATCGGATCGACCCTAACGGGACTATTTTTTCTAGGACGATTAGCCGTGATGATACACACTGCATGGAAAAATCGAAACATGGCCGCACCCCCAGTGAATGCACCACCCGTTCATGAGTCTACCTTAGATATTGAACAACGACTTCAACCTCATTTTACAAATTGGCCACACCAAGTCACTGAATTAAAGGAGATCTATCAAAATCAGGATCATCAAAAAGCCGTCACATTTTTTAAAACACTTTCAACCGTTGCCGAGACCGTACAATTAAGTCACGAAGAATTACAGAAATTACTACAACAATCGGATCTAGAGAAAGTATTGAACTGGTATCAAGCCAATCCAGAACATGAAGACGAGCAAGATCTGTATACTCCATTAAAAACTATTTTAAGACCAAAACCACCGGAATAACTATATATTGTGTTTTTAAAAAAAATAATCACTATATATTGTGTTTTTATTTCCTCCCTGTTACGCTGATCTACATTCCATTCAGTTTTAACCAGGAGATCTTATGATGACCTCATCCATAACCCAGATCATCAAACGAAATGGCAGCATTGTTCCTTTTGATGTAAATAAAATTCAAGCTGCGCTTACCCGTGCAGGATTGGCAAGTACTGAGTTCTCAGAACAAGAAGCCGCCCATTTAACCAGAATCGTTCTGAAGCATTTACAACAAGAAACACTTCCTTCAGTGGAAAACATTCAAGATCACGTAGAATCCGTTTTATTTCATGCAGGATATCGACATACTTTACGGGCTTATACTGTCTATCGACACCAGCATCATCTACTAAGAGCAGATCATAAAACCTTGGTTGATGTGGTCTCCTCTGTAAACGAATACCTCAACCGAGAGGACTGGCGGGTCAATGCAAATGCTAACCAAGGGTACTCTTTAGGCGGATTAATACTAAACGTTTCAGGCAAAATCATTGCCAATTATTGGTTGAATCATGTCTACTCCCCAGACATTGGTCGCGCCCATCGCGAAGCCGATTTACATATTCACGATTTAGATATGTTGGCTGGCTATTGTGCTGGATGGTCTTTGCGCACCTTATTGGCAGAAGGACTCAATGGCGTCCCTGGTAAGGTAGAATCAGGGCCTCCGAAGCATATGTCCAGTGCCATTGGTCAAATCGTAAACTTCTTAGGAACCTTACAAAATGAATGGGCCGGCGCTCAAGCTTTCAGTTCTTTTGACACTTACATGGCCCCTTACATCCGACAAGATAATCTCACTTACGACGAAGTCAAACAATATATACAAGAATTGATTTACAACTTGAACGTCCCCTCTCGCTGGGGCACACAAACGCCCTTTACAAACTTAACCTTCGACTGGGTTTGTCCTGACGATTTACGCGATCAGATCCCGATGATTGCTGGAACAGAAATGTCATTTACTTATGGTGAATTGCAGACTGAGATGGACATGATTAATCGAGCCTACATTGAAATCATGACCACTGGAGATGCCAAAGGGCGTGTATTCACCTTCCCCATCCCCACCTACAACATCACTGACGATTTTATATGGGATAGTCCCAATGCCGAACTGTTATTTGAAATGACCGCACGCTACGGATTGCCCTATTTTCAAAATTTTATCAACTCCGAATTAAAACCCAACATGATTCGCTCTATGTGTTGTCGTCTCCAATTGGATCTCAGAGAATTGTTAAAACGAGGCAATGGTTTATTTGGATCCGCTGAGCAAACAGGCTCCTTGGGTGTTGTGACCATCAACTGCGCGCGCCTTGGTTATCTCTATCAAGGCAACGAGGCGCAATTATTACAACAGCTCGATGTGCTACTCACTTTGGGTAAGACTAGTCTTGAGATCAAACGAAAGGTCATCCAAAAACACATGGATAACGGCTTATTTCCATACACCAAACGCTATCTCGGTGATCTTAGAAATCATTTTTCAACCTTAGGCGTCAATGGTCTTAATGAAATGATTCGAAATTTCACCCTAGACAAAGAGGACATCACCACCCCAACAGGTCGCGATCTGGCCTGTCGATGCTTAGATCACATCCGAGCACGTTTGATAGGCTATCAAGAAGAAACCGGCAACCTATACAATTTAGAAGCCACTCCTGCAGAAGGCACCACTTACCGCTTTGCAAAAGAAGATCGCAAACGGTATCCAACCATTCTACAAGCGGGCACGGTAGACATGCCTTACTACACCAATTCTTCGCAATTGCCTGTCGGCTATACCGATGATCCTTTTCTTGCCTTAGAGCAACAGGAAGCATTGCAACGGAAATACACGGGTGGAACAGTCCTTCATCTATATATGTCAGAGCCCCTATCCAGTGCAAGCAATTGTAGAACCCTTATACAACGTGCTTTAAACAAGTTTCGACTTCCTTACATCACCATCACCCCCACCTTTTCAATTTGCCCAAAACATGGCTATCTCAAAGGACATTGTGAGTATTGCCCAACCTGCGACGAAGAGCCCGGTGGAGAAAGACAGATCTGTGAAGTCTGGACACGCGTCATGGGTTATCACCGTCCCGTTTCTTCCTTCAATGTGGGCAAAAAAGGCGAGTTTCATGAGCGTCTTTTTTTTGAGGAGGGCTGCAGCCAGGTCTCTCACAACCAAGAAAGTACTCATGAACACGACACCTGCGCTGCCTAGAATCGGGGGACTCACCCCCTTTACTACGACAGATTACCCAGGCCATATTTCTGCGGTGATTTTTTTACAAGGATGCCCTTGGCGATGTCACTATTGTCATAACCCACCCTTGCAGATCAAAACGACGACGCAACCTGTAGATTGGCCAACACTCACTGTTTGGTTACAAAAACGACAGGGCTTATTAGATGCGGTGGTATTCAGTGGTGGAGAGCCTTGTGCCGATCCTGGCTTATATGACGCCATGCAGGTTGTCAAATCGCTGGGATTTAAAATAGGGTTACACACAGCAGGCGCCTATCCTCGACGCTTGAAAACAATTTTACCTCTACTTGATTGGGTGGGGCTTGACATCAAAGCACCTTTTAAAGATTACGACACCATCATTGGAGTCCCCTACCGCGGTCAACCTGTCAGAATCAGTGCAGAAGCCATTTTAAACGCAGGATTACCCTATGAATTTCGAACCACCCTACACGCAACCCTTTTAAACGAAACCCAACTATGGCTATTGGCTAACCAATTAGCTCTGTGGGGCGTACAACAATACGCATGGCAGTTATTCCGACCCATAGGATGCAACACTATGACACTCATCAAAGCCTCTCAAATAGGATATCCCAATCCCAGGTTA
>CAMBHM010000075.1 GCA_945867185.1 Legionella genomosp. 1 | reverse complement strand
CCCCCCCCTGCGAATAAAAACAACTCCCGAATAGAGAACGACACCCCTGCAATAGTTATAAAGGGGGTTGTTAATTGAACCAACAACACTGCGGACGCAAGCAACATGAGCCGTGTGATCCACGCAAACGTCAACCCCCAACGACGGGCTTTTTTTCGTTGCTCTCGAGGCAGTTTTTCAGTGAGTATCGATAGAAAAACCAAATTATCGATGCCTAGGATGATCTCTAAGACAATCAAGGCTACCAAACTTAATACAATATCCAACCATTCCATAGGCACTCCAAAGGGATAAAGTCTTCACAGAATCACGATGCACGGTATATAATAGCGCGCGTACGCTAATTATCCTATGGGTGAAGACCATCATCAAACTAATCAAAAAACTATTACGACGATCCAAGGCACAAAAGCCCACAATAGACGCAGCTTATATTGTTCCTCGCAGCCAGCACCACGTCTCTAAAACAGACATTAGCCCGAATGCGCTGACCGTCTTGAACCGTCTTAATAAAGGCGGCTACCAAGCTTTTCTAGTTGGTGGCAGCGTTCGAGACTTACTGTTGCACCACTCACCCAAAGATTTTGACGTCGCCACCAATGCCACCCCCAACCAAGTGAGAGCCCTGTTCCGAAACGCCAGGATCATTGGTCGACGTTTTAAACTAGCACACATTTTGTTTCACCGCGAAATCATTGAGGTTGCAACTTTTCGAGGCCACGAACCCCTAGATGAGCAACACAAAACCAACGATCAAGGCATGTTGATTCGAGACAACGTCTATGGCACCCTTGAAGAAGATGCCTGGCGCCGAGATTTCACCATCAACTCGCTGTATTACAATATCGAAGACGCCTCTTTGGTTGATTTTACAGGCGGTGTCAAAGATGTAAAACATCGACTCATCCGTATGATTGGTGATCCTGTGGTCCGTTATCAAGAAGATCCCGTCCGCATGTTACGCGCCATTCGCTTCAGTGCCAAACTACAGTTTACCATCGCACCAGAAACAGCAGCCCCTCTTTCCGAACTAAACACACTCATCACCCATGTCTCAAACTCACGGCTCTTCGATGAAATGACCAAGCTCTACCAATGTGGACAAGGACAAGCGGCTCAAACATTGTTGGTGCACTATGGACTATTTCCTCTTTTATTTTCACAAACCGCAGAGCTGATGCATAGCGCTCACCCCGTTGAAGCCTTGCTTTCTATGGCCTTGGAAAACACCGATGCACGAATTCGCGATCAAAAACCAGTGACCCCTGCTTTTTTATTCGCTATTTTGTTATGGTTCCCGTTGATAAGTCGAGTTGAACAACTCAAAGAGACTGGCACAGATCCCCTACCAGCCTTAGACCAAGCCATGTCTCTTATTATTTCCGAGCAAAATAAAACCGTGATGATTCCCAAACGCTTCACCCTCGTCATGCGTGAAATTTGGCTATTACAACACCGATTTGCGCATCGAACAGGGCACAGAGCGCTCCATTTACTTGCGCATCCTCGTTTTCGTGCTGCTTATGATGTATTGGTTCTTCGCGCTTTGGCTGGTGATGAATCCATAGAATTGGCCGACTGGTGGACACAATTTCAAGAGGTAAGTCCTTCCGCCCAACTTGACATGATAGCAGCCCTCACACCAAGCACCTCTGAAAAAAAATCCAAATCGAGCCCCTCCTCAAAAAAATCATCTTCATGATTCGTTGTTACGTGGCGCTCGGCAGCAACCTTTTGTCTCCGGAGCGCCAGTTACGACAGGCTCTCGTTCAATTGCGCCACTTACCCCGCTCAGTACTCATCAAATATTCCCCGTTCTACCTCAGTAAGCCCTCTGGTGTGCGGGGCCAACCTCATTATGTGAATCTCGTGGTATGCCTAGACACCCAGCTACCCGCCACGCGTCTCCTTGCACTGTGCCAACGTATTGAAACAGCCCACCACCGTCTACGTAAACGTCGATGGAGCTCGAGAACTTTAGACATTGATTTATTATTATTTGGAAAAGAACACCTTCACAAAAAAGGCCTCATCGTTCCCCACCCCAGGATGACGCAACGAGACTTTGTCATGGTGCCCTTGTTAGACATTGCACCGGCAATCAAGCAGCAGGCGCACGAGGCGAGGTATGAAACAACCATCCTACGTGCGCTCCATGGGTTTCGATCAAGCTGAAGTACAATAGTTCACCAGATCTTTACTACAGATCATACTATCTGAAGATCTACCTTGTTGATAAACAAAAGGAATCCCCGTACTCGATTGTTTGAACACACTTGTTTTAAAATTTTTATTGTCAACTTTAATTTACATTATCAAACGATTTCTACTACACTAACCTGACTTTATTTATCACCTGCTAGGGGCTTATGTATACTCACATTTTACATGCAACGGATCTCAGCGACGATCATTTCGATATGTGTCAACAAGCCGCAGACATTGCCCGGTGCTTTCAAGCAAAATTATTTTTATTGCATGTCATTGAGCCTCCACCCAGTTTACAATTGGCACAAGGGCTTGGTTTTGCCGAGTTTGATCACCCGATTAAAGACGATGCCATCGCCGTCATGCGTGTGTTAGGAGAAGCGTTACATATTCCTGAATCACAACAATTTGTAGAGATTGGATCCATTAAAATGCAGGTGATACAAAAAATCAAAGAATTGGCCTGCCAGCTTATTATCATTGGTAGCCATACGCCTAGCAAATTACCCGCCTTTCTAGGCAGCACGGCCCATGCCGTTGCACATCATGCCCCGTGTGATGTTCTGACCTTACGCACAGAACACAACATGATCACCAACCAACACAACATATAGCTCATCGCGTAAAGCAGTGAGGCAGTCTTTCGTTCAAAAGAAGGAAAGATAGTTTGTGTAAGGAATACGCGTACATTGACAGGAGCCGCCCCTGGAACAGAAATAAGTATCATCGCTTGAATTTTTAAAAACAGTACATGAAGAATATACACACTCAAAGCACTCGCACCAAAAATTTGAAATGGCTTTGACCAATTTTTACACCCTTTCATCTCAAGCAGCCAGTAAAACCCTGCGAACGTAAGCAGGGCCATCCCCCCTGTCCATGCCACATACGAACTGGTCCATAGGGTTTTATTAATAGGAAACACATCTCCCCAATACCAACCAATGATGGAGCAGATCACCCCTGCCATAACTAAACCTGCACATTTTTTTGAAGAAGCATAGGGCAAACATAACCAGGCGCCGACCAAGTTCCCCAATAGGGCTGTTGCAATCGCTGGCAACGTACTGAGAAGACCTTCTGGCTCATAATCATGGGTATACATATGAGCCGGTGAAATCAAGACTCTATCTAGGTAAGCGGCAACATTCCCTGTCATCGTGAACGGATTTGATCCCTGACTAACACTCATGATCATCCAATAGCCCAGCAATAAAAACCCTGCAATGAGTGCTTGCATCCGTATACTGGTAGTCACATACAGAACAGAGGAGATCCCGTAGCAAATCGCTATCCGCTGTAAAACACCCAATAGGCGAAGGGTTGACCAATCCACCTGAAGCGACACCGCATTCAGCAACACCCCTATTAAAAAAAGAAGAAGCGTACGTCTACCAATTTTCCCTAGCAATAGGCCGAAAGAAATCCCTTCTGCCTGTTGTTTTTCTATTGTTAAGACCGATGAGACGCCCACTATGAACACAAAAAATGGAAACACCAGATCAGCGAGCGTACACCCATTCCAAGCGGAATGTTCCAAAATAGAAAACGATGTCTCATTCCCAGGGCTATTTACGATGATCATCACCATCATGGTGATACCGCGAAAAACATCCAGCGACAACAGTCTATGGTTTGGGGGCATCTTGTCCTTTATCTTATAGATACTGAGCTCTGAGAAGATAGATTATCAGATCTTCCCTCGCGTCGGCGAATTTCATCCAATACCATTTTAAAAGCAGGTGCGGGTTTCATCTGTAGAAATCCTGAAGCCGGAAGCACAGGCGCCTCACTCATCAATATTTGACATGTTTCAAGAAAGAGATCATTGTCTTTTGTTTCTAGATAATAATATAGCGTGTCATATAATCGCATTTGAAAGTGAATGAGAGAATCCAAGCGATCGGAGGGTTTTTTTCTAAGACTGTCTATCTGATGTTGAAGTTCCACCAAATACTTATCTAACTGACTCCCTACCAATGTTTTCAAACCCTCTCTCACTGTCTCTATGAGTAAAAAGCGATTCGATTCTAGCGCCACGTAAGTCAGCGTTGGTGGTAGTGCCGATAACAATTTCATCCATTCACACAAACTCTTTCTCTCAAGATGATTCTCACTGAGATTCAAGTAGAGAACCTCTTTCGAGACTCCCGATAGGAGGGTGATGATCTCTTTTATCTTTTTTAAGTGCAGTTGATTCCCATTGAGACGCAATTCCATGATCCCAGGTGGTATATTTTTAATGATTTGAACTGCTTTGGCGAGTGTTCTACAAGATTTCAAAACACCACTGAGATCCAACATCAGCGTTCCTTCATATGAAAAGGGAAAAGACAACCCTTTTATAAGCAGTTCAAAGCACTGCGAATTTTTTTTAGCAACCACCTGCCACACCGTCAAGCCATCCTTGTTTTTCTGATTAAGGGCTGCCAGCAGTTTCTCACCATTCTCTTGATAAGCAGTGACAATGCTCCTGAAGATAGGCAAAGATGCGTTCTCTTCTAAAGCAAGGTGTAATAAATTTTGAGGTGATTTCCAATTCAACATAGCATAACGACAATCATCACTAGGGCTCCTACTAAAGAGTAACATCAAAATCACGCTTTTCTGATTTTTAATAATGTAATCCATGATGGTAGGATAGCTTCTGCCATCCGAGTGTTTTATTTCTTTTAATAGATCCCTTTGATCTTTTCCTTTGATATATTTCCAAAATACAAATGGCAACAAGGTATCGAAGATCTTGTTGTGATCGATATAGATCAGATCTAATACGTTTTTTCGATCATGATTTCTAATTCGAAGATCAGTCAACTCCAACAAGGTGGTCCATTTTGTTTTGTTACCATTCAAAATGATCCGGTGAAGCAGCGTATTACCGTCCTCATTTTGCTTTGCAGCAAGCGCTTGAAGCAATGCAAGCCGTTTTATTCTCACTTCCGCTACGGCACTCGATTCAGTCCATCTCAATAAGAGATGGAACAAATCATGGGCCTCCGTTCTAGATCCTAATAGCTCCAACAGATTGAACCCATCGGTCGTCTCTATATCTAGACTCTCTAGGAGATCGGGCCGCTTTATATGTAGTCCCCAAATGATCTTGAAAAAAGGGACCGATCCGTTTGCAGCAACATAAGACAACATCGTAGGATATCGCCCCTGTTCAACATCACAAAGGAATTCCGCTTGATCATCCAGGGAGGCATCCATCCACTTTTTACATTCAGCTTCTGTTATCATCTTAGTAATAAATCCCTTCTTATTGTCCGCTTATAAGAACATTTATTATAGCATCTGTCTTTATTTTGATCTACATATTCAGTGGCATCAGCGAATGCTGTGATATACTTAAATCCTCCTGCTCAGAATAGGTGCTTGGATGAGCGTTTTTGAATTAAATCTGGATGGATTAGTAGGGCCTAGTCATCATTATGCGGGGCTCGCTTTGGGCAATAAGGCTTCTTTGTCTCATGCGCGTACTGTGTCTAATCCGGCAGCGGCAGCCCATCAAGGAATCAGCAAGATGCGGTGCTTACATGAACTGGGGATCAAACAAGCCGTCTTACCACCACATGCACGTCCTAATTGTCTGCTACTAAAGCAATTAGGGTTTGTAGGGGCCCCTCATCAGCAACTCATGCGTGCCTTTCATGAGGCCCCTGAACTGCTGAGCGCTTGCTATTCTGCATCCAGTATGTGGACTGCCAATGCGGCAACCGTTTCCTCCAGTGCCGATACCACCGACCAGCGCGTACACTTTACTTCTGCAAATTTAATAAGCCACTTGCATCGACATCAAGAAGCGGTGTTTTCGAGTCATTTATTACAAACGCTATTTGCAGATCCACGCTATTTTAAACACCATCCAGCGCTTCCAAGTACGATGATCCTTCGTGATGAGGGGGCGGCAAATCATATGCGTCTGTGCGAACAGCATGCGAGTCCGGGCCTATCGATCTTTGTGTATGATCAACAAACCTTACCTGCTGGAAACGATCATCCTAAACCCATCCGCTTTCCAGCAAGACAGACCCTAGAAGCGTCACAGGCCATCGCCCGTCAGCATCAACTTACCCCGAATAACACGTTTTTTGTTTGTCAAAATCCAAAAGTCGTTGACGAAGGGGTATTCCATAACGATGTGATTGCTGTAAGCAATGAATCTCTCTTGTTGGTTCATGAGGCGGCCTTTCTCAATCAAAAAGCATTTTTGAGTGATCTGATCGCGCAGTCGCCTTTTCCCATACAGATCGTTGAAATCAAAGAGCATGCATTGACTGTTGCAGAAGCTGTGGAGACTTACTTCTTTAACTCGCAACTCGTTACATTACTGAATAACACCATGGCGATCATTGCACCAACTGAATGTGAGAATCACCCAAAAATTCAAACGCTCTTTCAGGAAATAAGAACCTCCACTCCTATCAAAACTGTCTATTATCTCTCACTAAAACAAAGTATGCAAAATGGCGGAGGGCCTGCTTGTTTGCGGCTACGTGTACTATTACAAGAGGAGGAACTAATGGCCATGCACCAAGGGGTGATAGTGGATCTGGATTTGCTAACAAGATTGGATCAGTGGGTTGATACTCATTATCGAACCTCGCTTCTGTTCGAAGACTTGGTTGACCCAGCACTGATGCAAGAATGCTATAACGCGCTGGATGCGTTAACAGGCATTCTTAAACTCGGTTCGATTTATCCTTTTCAGCGCGTATAAGTAAGGATGAACGATGAGACTCTAAATTTCCAATAAATCTTTTTCTTTCATGGCCAATACTGCATCCACTTCAGCAACATATTTATCAGTTAATTTTTGAATTAGATCTTCAGCACGATGTTCATC
>CAMBHM010000074.1 GCA_945867185.1 Legionella genomosp. 1 | reverse complement strand
ACTGTTGATAGCCCTTGTGGTGGTCGGCTTATTATATGCTATTCCCAACCTGTACACAGAAAATCCGGTGGTGCAGGTGTCTTCAGATACCTCGATAACGATAGCTGCTATAGAGAAGCAGATAAAGCAGATCCTAGAGGGTGCTCAGTTATCGTATCAAGCCATTACGGATACCAATGCCCGTCTTGAGGTTCGGTTTGCCTCAACGGATCTACAATTGCAAGCCAGGGATGTCTTAAAAAAGGCATTGGGTCCGCATTATACAGTAGCATTGAATCTGGCTCCTTCAACGCCTGCTTGGTTGTCTGCGATTCATGCGGAGCCGATGAAGCAGGGGTTGGATTTGCGAGGTGGGGTACATTTTTTGCTAGAAGTGGATATTGAGAGTGTTATCAATCGCCGTTATGAAGGCTTGATGAAAAGCATGGGGCAAGATTTGCGAGAAGCATCGGTTCGGTATTCTGGAATTCGTTATGTTGCGAACACGGGAATATCGGTTCGTTTTCGCACACCAGAAGCGCTTGAAGAGGCCTCGGTTGAGTTACGTCAGAAACAGCCCGGTATGAATTTTACGCGCAAAGATGAGACGCTTGACCTGACTGCTTCACTGTCACCGGCTGAATTGAATACCATTCGGCAAAATACCATCGATCAAACCATGAGCATTCTTAGAAATCGGGTGAATGAGTTGGGAGTTGGGGAAGCGGTGGTTCAACAGCAAGGCTCGACTCGTGTGGCAGTTGATTTGCCAGGTATTCAAGATGCAGCTCGAGCCAAACAAATTTTGGGAGGAACGGCAACCTTGCAATTTCATTTGGTCGATCAAAACAATGATCCGCAATTGGCGAAGCAAACGGGAGCTATTCCTTTAGGTAGTAAACTATTCATGATGGATGGTCGGCCTATTTTGTTAAAGCGACAAGTGGTATTGAGTGGAGATTCCATCACCAGTGCGATTTCAAGTTTTGATCAACAAACCGCAACCCCTGCAGTACAGATTCAATTAGGCGGTGGCGGGGAGGCATTCTTTACTAAAATAACCCGTGAAAATATTGGTAAACGCATGGCCATTGTTTTTGTGGAAACCAAAACGGATACAGAAGGACACGGGGATAACACCAAGCATGTCACGCACCATGAGGAGCGGGTTATCAGTGCGCCGGTCATACAAAATGCGTTAGGTAACAATTTTCAGATCACGGGACTGACTGACGCGAAAGAATCCAGTAATTTGGCGTTGCTGTTGCGAGCAGGTGCGTTGCCTGCTGCCATTTATCCCGTAGAGGAACGTACCGTTGGCCCAACCCTTGGTAAAGAAAATATTCAACGCGGCATGGTCTCTTTAGAAGTGGGCATGGGTCTTATCCTGATATTGATGTTATTGTATTACCGATTTTTTGGGTTGGTTGCAAACGTGGCGTTATTGCTTAACCTGATTTTGCTTTGTGCGCTTTTGTCAATGATTGGAGCGACACTGACCTTGCCAGGAATAGCAGGTATCGTGTTAACAGTGGGGATGGCTGTCGATGCGAATGTGTTGATCTATGAGCGTATTCGAGAAGAATTGCGGCATGGGATGTCGCCGCAAGCGGCCATCTATGCGGGCTATGAGCGGGCGTTTTCAACGATTCTTGATGCCAACATCACGACACTCATCGTCGCTATTGTGTTGTTTTCTGTTGGAACGGGCCCTGTGCGTGGATTTGCTGTGACATTGTCATTAGGCTTGTTGACCTCTATGCTGACGGGTGTCACTTACACCCGTGCTATTGTGAATGCCATGTATGGCGGTCGTACTGTGAAAAAATTATCAATCGGGATCTGATCTGAGAGGATGTATGGAGTTTTTTAATGCAAATTCAAACGTGGATTTTATGGGGGCCCGACGATGGACAGCCTTATTTTCCATGCTTATTTTTCTACTTTCCATCGGTGCTTTATGCGTCAATGGCTTGAAGTGGGGACTTGATTTTACAGGCGGGACACAGGTGGAAGTGTCTTATCCAAATGCTGTGGCGTTACAGACGATACGAGAGCAATTGTATCAAGCGGGATTTAAAGAGGCGCAGGTGGTGAGCTATGGTACATCCAAGGATGTGTTGATAAGCATTGCACCACGTGCTGATTTGGTGCAATTGAGACTGGTTGATAAAGTGATGCAAGCCTTGCCCGGTGCTGTGAGTCAACGGGTGGATTTTGTGGGGCCTCAGGTTGGGAAAGAATTAGCGACCAAAGGCGTCCTGGCCATTGTGGTTTCTTTGTTGGCAACGATGATTTATATTGCCATGCGGTTTGAGTACCGTTTGGCAGTGAGCTCGTCTGTGGCCTTGATTCACGATCCGGTTTTAATCTTAGGTATTTTTGCTTTGTTTGGAATTGAGTTTGATTTAAAAGCCCTGGCCGGGCTATTGGCCGTTATTGGGTATTCATTGAATGACACGATCGTGGTGTTCGATAGGGTTCGGGAGAATTTTATTAAAATTCGTCGAGCAACCCCCATTGAAGTGATGAATATTTCTATCAACCAGACCTTATCAAGAACGATCATGACCTCGGTTCTCACCCTGTTCGTGGTGGTGGCCTTGTTTGTTTATGGTGGGGAAACGATTCATGGATTTTCATTGGCGCTTATCATTGGTATTGTCATTGGCACGTATTCCTCTATCTATGTGGCGGGCGCTTTGGCCGTGGTGATGGGATTGGATAGGAAGGATTTTCTTCCCTCCCAACGAAAAGAGATCGATGAACGTCCCTAAATATATGTGCATTATATTATCACGTGAGCTATAATTAAGGCATTATAGCAAAAGAAGTTGTGTTATGCCTTATCTCTTTGATCCCCATAAGCATGTAAAAATTTGGCTCAGTACAAAACGAGACTCTTTTTTAAACCCGGATAATCAACTGCGTTTGGTCAACATGCGCGCGAAAAATCCGCATGATCTTATTTATTTTGTGTATGACAGTGTCCTGCTTTCCCCTGAGGCAAAACGTGATTTATATCATTTTTGCCACACCCATCGTTTAAAAGGCCGAGATGTTCGTAGACATGTTTTTCGACAGTGTAAGACAGCATTAGAGCTTGGACTCATTGAGATCTATGAAGACAATATCAGGCATTTAGCTGAGGGTGGTAATGTGGCAGTTGGGAGCGATTTGCTGCGTTGGTTGAAACCCATCTATCAATTGGGGACTTATACCGATCTAGATGTTGTCGTAGATACAAGCAAGCTTCCACCAAGCTTAACCGTTGAACGTTGTTTGCTAATGAATATTGGAAGTGTCTTTTATACAGAGGGATATCAATATGAGTCGTGTAATCTCAACAATGATATCGTAGCCGTGGTGGATTTGGAGGCTGCGAAACCACTTATCGATCGTGTTCAACAAGCTCTGTATGATGGGTGTCGAGCTAGAGAAGATCTGTCCGTGTTTGAAGAATCCAAATTGATGATGAATGCAAGATGTCAAGAATTATTTGGTTTGAATTTTAAGACAATCCAGTATCATGATCGTCTACATGAGTGGAGTCATGGCCTATCGGCACGGATGTTTCGGGCTGAAATCATGACACGTACGGTAGATAATGCGCACTTCTGTGCTTTAGAGGACTGTACAGAGGAAGTATTTGCTACACGAAAGCGTCATGAATATAGGGACTACTGGGTATTAGCGAATTTGGATAGCTCAGATCTTGTGTCGGCGTTTAGAACCCACTTTCAGAAAGATGCACTCCTACAAAGTGTGATTTACACCTCAGGCCCGGGACGATTGCTCCATGTTGTATTGCCTCATGCGCTGTATAAGACGGGAGCGGAGTTTAATAGAGAAGTGAGTGGATTTTCGATGGCACAGTACGGTCTAGATAAGGCTTTTTATTCAAGCAATGCCATGCCCCTACATGTGTCCAAAGCAGAGTATGATGAACGAATAAATAATACGCAGTGTCGAGGGGATCTATCGTGGGTTCCCAGCGGGGTGATGGCCATGCAAGAACGAGACAACTGTTTACATCAGAGTGCTCAACGGATACAACAGGCCTTGCGATTTTGGAAAGGACGAGCTGCCAAACCAACCCGATTACCTCCGGAAATAATAGATTGGCCAGAACAGTTGAAGCAGATGACTCTTTCGGATCTATGTTTTTATCATCCGAATACGATTAGAAAGCATATTCGAGAAGCGTTAGATCGCAATAAGCCAGAAATACTACAGTGGTTGCTGGAGAAAAAAGGCGTGATGTTGTCTGATCTGAATTGGGTGCCTTGGGCCTTGGTAGATGAGATTGGTGTTCGGTGGCCTGAGTTAACAGATCGTTTTTTTGATATAAAACAAGCCGACTCAGAGGGCCAGACCCTATTGCATTACGCAGTGGCGCATGCACGACATGAGTTAGTCCTCTCTTTAATACAAGCTGGATTAGAGTTGGAAGCGACAGACAATAAGGGCCAAACACCTCTTCATGGGGCCCGTGATCTGCCCATGTTAGAGAGGTTGATCGATGACTGTGGTGCAAACATTCAGGCAGTGGACCATGCAGGGTTGACCTTGATCGCTAAAATTCTACAAGAGCGCAGGACTCGACTGAATGAGGCCTTGATTATTTGGTTATTAAGAAAAGGGGCCTTATTTCCTACGACTGGAGCAGTTGCAAGGTTGGATAGTTTATATAAAAATTTAAGACAGATACCCTATGAAGATTGGATGATTAGATTACCCCCTCTAAAAACATTGCAAGAGGCCATGGATACAGAAGATAAAGAATGGTTGGCCTACCTCATCAATAAAAAAGATCGGGCAGGATACACCCCCTTGATGAGAGTAACAACGGCTTTTGAGGTTCATTTGCTTGTTCTTCATGGTGCTTGCGTGAATGGATATCCCTCTATAGTAGAGGGATATAGTCTTCCTGGTCCGTTACATGGTGCGTCGAATGCGGACGTTGTCCGCACTTTGGTAGCACATGGTGCGGATGTGAATGCGCCGGTGATCGGGGTAGGGAGCCCGATTTTTTTTGCCAAACGTGTTGAGGTTGTGTTGGCACTACTCGCAGCCGGTGCTAAGGTTACTGATTTGAATGATGCTGGAAATACGCCTCTTCATTTGGCAGATAATGCTGAAGTTGCACAGGCGCTTATTGATGCCGGTGCTTCATTATGGGTCATCAATCATGAGGGAAAAACGCCACTTGAGAGGGCGGCTAGTTGTCCTGATGTCCAAGAAGTGATTGAAGCAGCGTTATTACGTAGTGCACCTACTCCAGGTTGATCAGTGCATCGAGTTTTGCTGCACAAATAAAATCGTTGTGTGATAGGCCTTTTAAAGCATGCGTTGAATAACTGACTCGGCAATAATTGTAGCCAATTTCAAGATCAGGGTGATGATTATCCTGATGCGCTATCCATGCCAGCGCATTGACAAAGGCCATGGTTTCATAAAAATTGTTGAATGAATAGGCGCGCATGATGCGTGTGTGTTCATCTAAAATGTGCCATGAGTCGGATAATTGAGGCATTAAGTGGGTGATTTGACTGGGCGTGAGGGCTGTACCGATGCCTTCGCAGGCTTCGCAATGTCGGTTGACTAAGTTACTGTTCATGAGTCAGTGCGTCCTTAAGTTGGTGAAGAAAACGGGTGTTCTGTGTTGATGTCCCAATGGTCACACGAGCATGATGGGTCAATCCATACGGGTGCAAAGATCGGATGATCATCCCAGATTGTTCTAAGCGATGGATAATAGGCGTTGTATCGCTGTTGCAATCAAAGGTGATGAAGTTACCAGCTGTTGGGGCGTGTTTCAAGCCTATTTCTGTGAGCCCTTTTTGTAATTGGATCACGCCCTCTGCATTCTTATCAACACTTTCTGTAATAAAATCGTGATCGTCCAGTGCCGCGAAACCAGCGGCCAACGCTGCCTCATTGACGCTGAATGGCGGCATGGCGCGTTGTAAAATGTTTGAAATATCCAGGCTTGCGATGAGGTAGCCAAGTCTTAAACCGGCTAATCCATATGCTTTTGAAAACGTTCGAGTCACCATGAGATTGGGGTATTTTGATAATAACGCTAGGGTATTTAATCGAAGGGTAGGGGGTACATAGTCATAATACGCTTCATCAAGGACAAGCAATGTAGAGGTCGGGATCTGTTGAATCAACCGCTCGATCTCGGGTTGGCTGATAAGTGCTCCCGTTGGGTTGTTCGGGTTTGCTAAAAAAATCAGAGCTGTTTGATCGGTACAAGTTGCTATCATCGCATTGATGTCGACCTGCCAATCGTCACGTATCGGGACGGTCATGACGGGGATCCCTAGGGTTTGTGCGTGGATACCGTAGGCAATGAAGGCATATTGATGTGTCAGAATGTGTTTACCCGTATGCAAGGCAAAGCACAGTTGACTGTGTAAAGCGAGTGCATCTGATCCATTGCCCAAAGTAATGCATGGTGCATCAACGCCTATCTGATGGGCAATTTTTTCGCGCAATGGGTGCTGGTCTGCCACGGCATAGGTAGCAATTTGATGCTTGGATAGTTTGGCTAAAGCATCGGTAACGAGTGGGCTGCAACCCAACGGATTTTCATTGCTGGCCAATTTCGTGACATCCGTGATACTTAATTGATGGGCAACTGTTTCGGCGGATCTGCCTGGTATATAAGGTGACAAGGTTCGGATCCCCGCATGAGGTAGCAAGTGATAGTCAGAAAGCATCCGGTCCCCTTATTCTAATGACGCATGAAAAATCATCTTACGACTTATTCGTCCGGATCTAAAGTGTTGCGTGGGACACTTGCATTATCTCACTGTCTCGAGCTAAGCTGCAGACGTAGTCCAATACTCATCATGGAAAGGAAATATGAATCAAGGCTTCTCCTTGACGGAGGTGCTTCTGTCATTAATGTTGACAGCAAGTATCTCACTTGCGTTGTTGCAGCAGCAATGGCAAGTCAGTCACTTATTTCAAAAAAATCATACCTCAGAGCAGGATGGTTGGTATCGTACTAATGATCAAGAGCAATGGCCAGACGGGATCTCAACGTTGAGAGGCCCTCATGCGTGATCAACAGGGTGTTGGTTTGCCAGAATTGCTCATTGCACTCCTTTTATCTAGTCTTATTT
>CAMBHM010000073.1 GCA_945867185.1 Legionella genomosp. 1 | reverse complement strand
TTAATCTCTGCTTGTAAACGACTCGGGGTAAAAAAATGTAGTTTTTTGAACCTGGTTCTATTGGTGATGATGTCTTGCTTGATGATAGCTTGTTGGGTACGGGATAAGCTATGCAAGATTTCTGTTACGCAGGACGCTTTTGTTATGTCTTGGATTAATTGATGTGTAAAGCGTTTTCTATCCTGGCTAATTGGCCAATAAGCATGGTCTAAATAATCATTCAATGAAGCCAGGAGGGTGGTTTGCATCAGTTTGAATGGGATGAGTGGCGTTTTATCTTCGGCTTTGCAAGGTATGGTCGCTAACGCATGGAAAAAGACCAATGTGTTAGGATTGTCTTTGATAGCACGCAAATGCGGCGCATGGCTTTTCCAGCGCGCATACCAGGGTGTTTTTTGCATGGCTTGATTTAAAAAGTCGGTTAAAACGGCTTGATGAATTTCACGAATTTGAGCCTGTTGTAATGCGTTTTTTTCTAAGTATAAATAGCCAAGTTGGGGTGGACGGCTTTTTTTATCAGGGAGTTGCCATAATAGGCGCTGGACATTGTCTTTAATCGTCGCGACTTCTTCGGTTGAAAGCGGTTCTGCTGGTGTATCTTGTAACCATAAGTAGGGGGGGATCCTGATCTGGGTTTTCTCGATACGCACGGCCGTTGGGTTTAAGCCATAACGCGGTGGCTTAGCAAAAAGGGTTTGTTCGAGGGCTTGTCTGATGGCGGCGTCCTGGCAGTCCGGCGGTAAGATTCCCTCGGTTTTTGCTTTATTAATCAAGCATGGCAGAAAATCATCATTATTCTCTCGATAGAGCCTTTCACACGCGGTACTGAAGGGCGCCCAGCGTGTGCTGATGAAGGTCGGTTGTTCAGCGAGTGGAAGCGGCATCAGGGCCATGTCAAACAATGCATTTAACAGGGTAAACAAGGTTTCATTGTATCGCCGGTCTTTAACCGCTTTATCATCAATGGCTTGTTGCAACCTGGGGATATCTTGATGGGGGACATCTTGCAGATTAAAGAAATAATGCACATCCCCGGGTGAGCCTTGTCGTCCAGTACGGCCACTGTGTTGCTTTTCAACCCGGGAAGCATTCACCCGAGTATGCCAAATGCCCATGCCGCGTGTTTTATCATAAGGCACATCGGTATTTCGACCGATAGCGGCTGTTGTGTTGGTTATCATGCCTGCATTGGCAGCGATTTCAATCACGGTTTCTTCATGACCATGGCCGGTATAACATTGCATGCGCAAGCTTGCCTTTTGTTTTTGTAGAAATTGATGAAATCGATGCACCATGTCAATATCTTTGCAAAATACTAATTGTGAGGGCGCGTTGTCCGGCTTGGTCGCCCTCATTAACGCTTTGCTGAGGGCCTTGAATTGCTCAGCTTCATTTTTAAACCAGAGGGGCGCATGAACCACCACTTGTTTCGGGTGGTGAGGTTCAATTTTAGAGCCAGCCAAAGCAAATTTAGCATGTAATTCTTGTAATTCCACGGAAGAACCGACGGTGCCAGAGGAGCCCCAAATACGTGCTTTACGCCTACGATAATAATCCATGAGATTTCGATTGTTTGAGGATAACAAGGTTTTCGTTTCTGGTTCGATGACAAAGTGCTGGCTTGGATAACGACAATTCAGTTGTGCATACAATAATTGCTGGATGCCATTGCCAAATTTTGCATCTGGGCTGGCTTTGCCTTTTATATCGGCTTCTATCATCAACACTTTGGTCACATGGCTAAGCGCTGATTTTCCAAAAATCATCACGCTTTCGTGTGCTTCGGGGATAATATATTCGGTATTTTCTTTCAGCTTATAGTTGACCAATAACGCGGATTCTATCCATAACAACCATTGCGCATCAGAAAAAGGACCTAACCCTTCGAGCTTTTTTTGCTGCGTGCGCGCATATTGTTTGACATGACGCTTCAAGCGTAAGATATCGAGATCTTGTGAAAAATGAGCCGTTTTAAATAACTTATCTTCACAAACATAGGCATTGATAGCATCATAAAGCCAAACTTGATGTGCCTTGACAGGGCAACCTGCAGCGGTTGCGTAACGATAAATGGTTCGGTCATCTAACAAGGAGTAATCAGATTCATTGACAATCAATGCGAGTTTGTCTTGGGGCTCATCTAAGCGATAACCTAACACATAGGCTTTGGCAAAGAACAAAGACAGTTGTGCAAACGTACTGAAATTCACACCGTTTGCTACAAATGCAAAACGATCGCTGCTCGATAGGATGGGCGAATGTCCGTAGGGAATACTTAAAAACGTCAAGAAGGTACCATAATGTTCAATATCGCGTTTGGCATCGGTGATGGAAGACGTGGTCATATCAACGCGGGTATGCGTTAACCATAAGAAGGCAGCTTTCATCATGTCGATCAAGCTTTTACCTTGACCCGTGTCAATATTGGACAGCATGTCCTGTTCGTGTAATGCGCCTTGTAAAAGACTGAGCAGTTGCGTTGAATTAGGAAATTGTCCAGTGGCACGATACAATGCCTCACGCATGAGCGCGAAGGCGACACCCAAGCGCTCATTGGGTGATAAATCAGCCAATCCCTTTTCAAAATGCCCGGTGGTATAACCTTGCTTCAAAGCTAAAAATAAGCTTTGAATGTCATCATTTTTCCAATCTTTAATCGGTTTGCCATGGATGAAAGGCCGTGTGTACCCTAAGTGATTGACAAACAGGAAGGTTTGCAACCATTGTAAACGATATGCATAGTCGTGGGGCGATTCATTGAATAAATCGAGGGATTGATTAACGATACGTTCCACTTGGCGGGTATCAAATTGTTCTTGGATGTTTCTCGGACCAAACGGAGCTGTTTCAAATGAGTGTAAAAAATGAAGGAAGTCTTCATCTTCACCGCGCGTTTCGAGCGCATGCAGTAAACACCACATATTGGGGGTCATGCGCTCATAACATAGGCCTAATTGATGTTGTTCGTGAGCCTTTAACGCATCGAATAAGGTGATAAGTTTTATCCATTCTGCAGATGTAAAAGCACGTTGGCTGGGTAAGCGGGTACTAAAACTTTTCGCTAACAGGGTGAGCAGGCTTGGCGATTTTCTATCTAGCCGCACAAGCATGTCAGGTAGATCTTGTGCAGGGAAAGCGCTTAGCCATTCGCAGAGCAGGGCTTTATCCTTGATTGGGTCGGAAAGCGTTAATATCTTCTTTATTACATCGCTAGCAAGGACGATAGGACCCTGAAAAAACCAACGAAGGAAGGGATCTTCACGGTCTTTTGCGTGACGTGCGATGATGAATGACAGTAATTCATCATCGACAGGGTCTTGCCCTACGAAACGTATATATTGTTCAATGGCTGTCGGATTAAAGTGCTTGACGAGAAGCGTTTGCACATGGTTTAACAAGTCAATAAAACGCCTGTGAAAAGCCGCATACGCGGCGGTTTTATTTAATAATAATGGTTCAAACAGGCATACTTGGTAAGCCTGCGGTAGCTGCTTAATGATCTGAAATAAGTAATGTAAGGTTTTATAATCAAACTTTGGCAGTTGAGCTTGTAACAGGGGTGCTAAGCGTTCAGGCTGTTGCCAAAAAAGCGAGGCGGGGATGACATTGGCAAGGCCTTGACTGATTTGTTTGAACGTTGCCATGTCTTCAAAACTATGCACGGCTTGATTTAAACCAGGCAGGTGTTCTAGTGCGTCTTTGATTTCCGGGGGAACGTTGGAAAACGCTTGATTTAATAATTGCCAACGTAACAGCATAAATACTTTTTGTAATAAACTTTTGGCCAGGCCTTGGAAGACAAAGCCTTGGTTGGAGAGTTCCCGTTGAATAGCCGTTTGTAATGCCATAAATGACATGCTTTCTAATTCAGCATGGCGGTTATGAAAGTGGGTTAATACCTCTTGTTCTTCTTCGCTGGTCTTGGATTCTTCTACCCCTGCCGCGGCGACTTCCACGCGCCTTGTGATGGCTTCCTTGGCCAAGAAGAACATCGCTCTGGGACCGAATTCTAACAACACCAGTAAACTCACCATCGCTTCCTTGACTTCTCTATCATCATGCGGGCGAACCTCGACGGTTTTATCTTCGCTGAGGCAAAAGCCATGACGTTGGAGGATGCCCTTGATAAGGGTAGGTTCAAACCCTGTGAGTGCCTGCGTTTCTTTGAGCGCTTGAAGCATAACCTCCGCTTTGACTGCGAAAGCAGATTGAATGATGAGCGTAACAGCATAATGCAGCGGATTGGGGGCTGGTGCTTGACTTGCTTCGATTAAAAGGGATTCAATCGCGACGACTTCTTCGTCCTTAATCCCTTGTAAACTCATCAGTTCTGCGAGCAATACAAGATGTTCTCCAAAGGTAGCGAAGAGTGACTCTGTTTTGGCCAGTCGTTCGGCAAGGGTAAATACGCTGTGTAATGAGTGGCCTTTATGTTCAAAGAAAGACACACCGCGAAAATGGCCGAGCGGGATGGCTTGGGTGAAAGTTTTGGCTAGTCGTGTTGCATTGCTTTCGCGTGCGCGCAGCCATCGACGCGTTCCTTCAGGGTTCATTTCCAGTTGGTGCAAACTCTGATGGAGGCTCTGATTGAAAAGCACAGGTTCTCGGGTAACTTCAGCAAACAATAGATAACAAAACAAAGCGCCTTCATGGATGTTCAACCGAAGGCCCATATGATGTAAGCGGATTAAGTCTTGACAAAAAGCTTGCAAAAAACGGGTGTGTAATTGATCGTGATGATTTAAACCAGTGCAGCTTGCCAACAGGTTTGACCAATCATCGTAGAGGGTCGGCAGATCATCAAACGCTTGTGAGTGGCTTATGAACAGTAATGCGATAAAATAACTTACAGGTGGAAAGGACAGCAAACCATGCTGCATGGAACCGATCATTCTATCGGGGGCAAACAAGATGGGATAGGGAAGGGCATCGGATTGTTGGCCTAAGTAGCGACTCCATGTTGCATTAAAGACTTTGGCATCCTGGAAGTTCATTGATAAGCTAGATAGCGCTTCCAAGGTTACCTTTTCTTTAGGCCAGATGCGATAGTCGCGATCTTGTATACCATGGTATAATTTAAGCTGTTTTTGGACGATGGCATTGTAAACACGATAATCAGTCAGCCCAGAGAAGCGCATATAGGCTATTTGTTCATCTAAATTTCGGGTGTTTGTTAATGTGGTGAGTAAACGTTCCATGAGGGTACTGGGCGTGTAGAAAAGCCTTCCGTTTGCATAGCGAATTCTATCGCGGGCTTCTCTTTCTAAGATTGTTCCAATGTATGCGGTTTGCAACTTGGCGCGGTTTACCCAATCAGGCAGCCAGGTCTGGATGGCCTGGGTATTAAATCCTAAATTCATCCATCGGAGCATGTCTTTTGAGTGTTCGAATTCATCAAATCTTCTGAAAGTACTCGTATTTTTAGGGCCTGCGTCCCAATAGACCTCGATTCTACTATCGTGTTTTAGTAGACGAAAACTGAAGAAAGTATCTGGATTGTTATCTATGACGCGAATTTCATAGGCTTTTACTTCGATTCGATAGGTTTTATATCGATTGGCACAGAGGGTTTCAATGGCTTGCCAAAAGACATCAAAGGTATCCAAAAAGTGTATGAGATCGCAGGCAAAGGTTTGGTTTAATAAGTTGGCGAGCGCCTCGCGTTGGTTATCGTCATAGCGCATGATTCTTGCAACAAACTGGCTTAATTGGTTTTGTTGGAAAAGAGGGGCATAATCAAAAGAAGTCAGATAGGCATACAAGGAGTCGCGGATTTTATACAGTATTTTAAGATGGCGGCCAAGTCGTTTTGGTTGATTGAAAGCCTCCTCCGCACAGGTTTGCTCCAAACTTTCTAATGCAAAACTTATAGCATCTAACCCTTGCGTACCATATTGAATCCAAGCGTTGATAAAATTAGGATGGTTTTCGACAATATACTTACCCCAGGCATAGGTCTTCGGTGAAGGAACCGAGAGGAGTGGATTTAAATCGACTTGATAATAACGTTCTTCTTCTTCATCTTGAATAAACGTATCTGTCGGGGTAAATGGATTGTCAGCCCCTTCCCAAAGGGGGTTGTAATCTAGTACCGATTGGTCCGGATCGATAGCTTTTTTTAATAGAAAACCCTGGGGCAAGTTGTGCAAATTGATAGCTGTGAATTGCGGTAAGTTTTTTCCTAAAAATTCCGCAGCCGCCGGCGATAGAAATTTGATGGGGATATTGGCTTCGGCAGGCGTTGTCGCATACTTATCCGTCATCATGGGCTCAAACAGCCTTAATGCGGATTCAATGTTATATGTGAAATAACGCGCAAAACGTTGTTTTGATAGCGTGATGGCCTTTGCTTTAAATTGTTCATAATCCAAGGTTTCGCCTGTATAAGTATCTTGCATGACCTCCACGTGATGTTCGGCTTCAATCATTTGTACGGCGGAAACCTCTGCTTGTTCGACATGTTGTAACTCAGGGCGCATTAATGCATTGCCTTCTTGACAATCCAAACTGCTTTCGATGAGGGCTTTCAAACGGATTTTAGGTTTTGAAGGCGAGTCGAGGAGTTCTTCTTCCCCTTGTCGGATGGCGATGACTTGACTTACCTCCGTTGCAGGTCTGGCATGAATATTATCGATGATCTGTTTTTCAAATTCACAAAGATTTAATAGGGTACGATTGCATCGCGCATGGTTTGTTTTATCTAAGTCTGGTTCTCTTAGGCGTTCCTCTATATCGACGGTACTTATCATCAAGACAAAATCAACCCGGGGAGCGATGACCGTCGTTAAAGTATGTTCAATTTGCGCGGCTATCTCGCATTTTGTGAGTTCATGTTTGGGAAACACCAGTTCTACGTAACGTAAATGTTGTCGAGGGATAAGCGCAATCATGTTAATAAAAGCGTCTGATTGCAATAATTCAAGCCGGATATCTAAGGTGAGACGATGCAAGCGAATAGATTTGATTTGTTCTGTTAAACTGTTTAATTCTGATGTTGTGAGGGCCTTTTCAACGATAAGCAACAAGCGATCGCCTTCTTCCATGTCTTCCAATAAACGCGGAGATAAGGCGGATGCGGTTTGCGGAAGAAAAATGCGGACTGGTTTTGGCATAAGGAAAACTGTTTATTAACAGACGTGTATAGTGTATCATTTTGACAAAAAAGTCAATAAGATATCAACTAGAGCCCTAGGGGCGGTCGCGGTTGTGTGGCTTAACCCACAATCCGAAACGGGTATAGGAATTTCAACAGCCCTATTTCCCAATTCCTGAAAATATCATGACCAAAATATCAGCAACAACAGAATCAAACCTATAGCATTTCATCACAATCCAACCCATTATCATGAAA
>CAMBHM010000072.1 GCA_945867185.1 Legionella genomosp. 1 | reverse complement strand
TCTCTTGCCACCAGCGAAACCTGGAAGGACAAACAAACGGGAGATAAGCAAGAACGCACAGAATGGCATCGTGTCGTCTGCTACAACCGATTGGGCGAAATCGCCGGAGAATATGTTCGAAAAGGCTCAAAGCTCTATATCGAAGGCAGCTTACGCACTCGAAAATGGCAAGATCAACAAGGTCAAGATCGATACACCACTGAAATCATTGCCGCCGAGCTCCAAATGCTAGACGGTAAAGGGGGGGCATCCGCCTTCCAAGAAACCGCTTCAGCCGCTGCCACGGGTTCTCAACACCTTGGGAGTACACAAAAGCCTGAAGGAACTGCAACAGCAGCAGCCGCTGCACACAATGCATTTGATGAACTTGATGATGACATCCCGTTTTAAAAACCACCTCGTCATATTTTGTTAATTATATTGATACAACCCGCTAACAAGCGGGTTGTATCAATATAATTAAACAGAAGCGAATACGGCACTGATCTGGCAAAAATCTTTATTTGAGTCTTGAACATACCTATATTGGGTATTATAATACCCGTTATGAGAACAATACAGCCTGGCCTTTCAAACGCGCTTTTTTCTAAAGTACGCCAACGCGTGCTTGCCCTACTCTATGGTCAACCCGATCGTAGCTTTCATACCAATGAAATTATTCGATTAACTCATTCAGGGACAGGTGCCGTTCAACGGGAGCTTGAAAAGCTAACCGCTGTTGGTCTAATAACAGTACAGTCTATTGGTAATCAAAAACATTACTCAGTTAATTGCACTTCGCCATTATTCACAGAATTACGCGGTATTGTATTAAAAACATTTGGATTAGCGGATGTTTTACGACAAGCACTTGCACCCATTACCTCACAGATACATATCGCCTTCATCTATGGTTCTATTGCTAAACAAGAAGACACAGCGACCAGTGATATTGATTTGATGTTGGTGGGTGATAACTTAACATACGCCGATGTATTTAGATTGCTTGAAGAAGCGCAAGGAAAATTGGGTCGCCCCATAAACCCAACTTTTTACTCGCCAACGGAATGGACGCGAAAATATCAAGCAAATAATCGTTTTTTAGCACAAATAGTAAAGCAACCCAAAATTTTTTTAATAGGATGTGAGGATGAGCTTACCAAACTTGGATAACCTGGTAAAAACTGGCCAGTTAAAAGTAGAACCCACGAATGAATTAGAGTTTTCCGGTTTACTACGCTCAGGCGAAGCACGGCTGCACGATGCAGCCAATTCATCACTTGCTGCAGAGAGTCAATTTGATCTGGCCTATAATGCCGCTCACTCACTGTCTCTTGCCGCGTTACGTTGGCATGGATATCGATGCAATAACCGCTATTTAGTGTTTCAAGTATTACCTCATACTCTTGGAATCGGACCAGAAGTGTGGCGAGTATTAGCGAAATGCCATGACTCTCGCAATCTTGCTGAATACGAGGGATACTTTGAAGTTGATGAACAACTACTGAAAGATTTGTTAGCTGCTACACAAACTTTATTGGCTCGTGTAAACTCTCTAAAATGATTTTTTAGTTAAATTTATTGATAAATCAATGCTTAATTGGAGTCTGGACTGTGTGTGACAGAGCAGCAGCGTGCGTTTCATCTTTTTGTCGTTGATTATACGCCAGGGCCACGTGTTTTCTCGCCCACGTTAGAAGACAGAAGTTACGTGTATTCCCCGAACATGGTATGCGGAAATAAGCCGGTGACCATTGGTCATAAATATAGTATTGCTGCTTATTTGCCAGAAAAAACAAATGCAAGCTCTCCCCCATGGGTGGTGCCTTTATCATGTAAGCGTGTGCATACGAGCAATAATGGAGAGCTAGTCGGGATGGAACAAATTGCCGCTTGCATCCAATCACAAACACCTGATGTTCATCACGAAGAAACATGGTGGCAACTTGTCATGATTACTTATGCTCAATTATACTTGGCACGTCACATAGCCAACAGACACCCCAATCCATGGGAAACGTCATCGTCTATAGTTGAATCAAATAGATTGATGGCAAATAAAAACATCAACCAACCCATCCTAATGGACAGGTGAGACCAAAATTTACGTCATTTAATTTATCGCTCATTATTTGGACAAAATCGCATGAGGCTTTTTTCATGCGATTTTGTCCGGACTCCAATAGATACACAACCTCCATTTTTTCGTTAGATTTGCTAATTACAACCTATCTGCCTATAATTAGGACATGTATCGTGATGGAGTTGGATGATGCCAAAAAAGACAGGGTTACATCATTTACCACAAGTCATTACAGAACATGAAATTGGTGATTATTTAACTGAGGAAGACAAATCAGCGTTAGCACTGACGTCAAAAGAAACACAAACCTTCTTTCAGCCTAATCGTTTGCAAATGATGGCGAATAAATTATTACTGCAAGTCATGCACGGCGAGCAGGAAAAGGCTGAAAAAATATTAAAACGTCGTCCTGAGTTACTCGATATGACAGGAGAAGCCACAGATTATTCTGGCCGAACGTTTAATACCACCGCCTTTCGATATGCTTTATGGGCATTGGATACCCGATACATGTGCAACATGATGCTAGATTGCTTACCCTACAGTCCGCAAGGTGAAGCCATAAAACAAGCGTTACTGACGCAGTTCAAAGCACATGAGCGAGACGGCGTGCGTTATACATTAAACGGTGTGACCATTCATGAAACGTATTATGATTTTTCACCTCTCATTGAAGCCCTTCAAACCTATGTTACTCATTATGATGACTGGTATGCGACTAATAATGTCGATGCAATGAGAAACCAATGGTCTAATGTTGTTGGATTAGCCCAACGCTATGTTCCCGCACATGTTGCTCAACAGTATTGTGACCCTGACGAATCATTTGACCCAACTCCTCAGTTTAATAAAAAAACATTTAAGCGGGCATTGGAGTTCTATAATCATATGACTAAAAAACATGAATTTTGGTTTGCTCCGGTATCTTCTACTTCTGGTCTTGGGGTTAATTTTGGTATTTTGCGGGGGCCGGCCTCGGCCGGGGGCTGGCGCGCAGTGTGCGGCGGGCGCTACGGAGGGGCGTGCGTGGGGGGGCTGGGGCGGGATGATTTTGCGGCAATGACCGCCTTATGTAAAGTGAGAACTCTAGACTTGGTTCCGCTTATGCAGCGGCTGGAAGGTCCAATTCAAAAACCGGATGCCGATCATGATTCGCCTCAATGCGTGATTTCTTAACATCGTGCCAGTACAGTCCGGCGGCGTAAGCCGCTGGAACTGGATCTCGACAGACCTCTAAAAACCACACAAGCAAATCCTGATAACCCCATGTTTCTGATGTTCTCACCCACCACGTTCCCCACCGATGTAAGTAGCTTCTGATCCGGCGGGGAGAAGCCCCCTCATTGACCATTTGCTTAACTTGTTCGCGTGCTGCTTAATTAGCAGTCGAGTACTAAAAGTACTTGTTAAGTGCTACACAAATTTTATTAAATCATGTAAGCTCTCTAAAGTGATTTTTTGTTCACTGTTGGAGGGGACGCTTCTCTCCAACAGGTATGGTTACCCCTAACAACATGATGCCCAAACACGGTGTATTACTTATTAATTTAGGAACTCCTACTCATCCGGGCATTGGTGCTGTTGGCCGCTATCTCATCGAATTTCTTTCAGACAAACGCGTCATCACGCTCCCTGCTTGGGCGCGCTTCATGCTCTTATATGGCCTCATTTTGCCTTTCCGAATAAAACAAGCAACCCATGCCTATCGGTCCATTTGGTCAACCAATGGCTCGCCCTTGCTTCAACACAGCGAAGCACTGGCTCAATGCCTGCAAGAACGTCTTGGGGCACCCTATCAAGTTGCTTTAGGCATGCGCTATGGTAAACCCCGACTACAAGATGCCCTCCAAGAGCTGAGTGCCTGCAGCACCATCACGGTCTTACCACTTTATCCACAATATGCCTCTTCCTCAACGGGATCGGCGCTCGAGGTGGTTCTAAACGGCCTCGCGAAGCAGACAACTATACCAAGGCTCCATATTATTCATGATTTCTACGCGCATCCACGCTTTATCGATGCAGAGGCGATTTTGATAAAACCCCATCTGGCGCACCACGACTATGTATTATTCAGCTATCATGGTCTTCCAGAGCATCATGTCCATCAGGAGGGATGTCAACCTATTTGCAAGGGGCCTTGCCTCTCCAGCTCAACCACGCGCCCCACCTGCTACCGAGCGCAATGTTTTGAAACCAGTAGACTATTAGCCACCCGCTTAGCACTCTCGCCTGACCAGTACGGCACTGTATTCCAATCTCGATTAGGCAAAAGCCCCTGGATAAAGCCCTATATCCATGAAACTCTCCCTATTCTTTATCAACGAGGCATTCGACGCTTAGCCATTGCCTGCCCTTCTTTCGTCGCAGACTGTTTGGAAACGCTTGAAGAAATCGGTATAAAACTAAAACAACAATGGTGCGATCTAGGAGGTGGGCACTTTACCCTCATTCCTTCTTTAAATACGACCGATCCTTGGATCGAAGCCTTAATGAAGATTATCCATGAACCGTTCTAAGCCTGCTCTAACATCTTTACCTGAGCAGTCAATTGACCATATCCCGCTTCGACATTGACGTAATTTCTTCTTGCAAGATACACCGATAACGATCCATCGTCTGTCACTGATCGCGATTGCCAAATGCTATTAAAAACAAGATTTTTTAATCGCACATAGTCTTCTTTTTGCGTCACCAAGAAAAAATTTCGGTAAGAATGCCGGTTCGTTAATTGTAGCGCCTGAGCGTCATCTGCCAGCTCATGGCCTGGTAAATATGATTTCAGTGAGTAAGACTTATTGTTATGCACCGCAATGATTTTTCCCCGAGGCAACTGGGCTTTGATTGCACAGGCCAACCTCCTCACTTCACGATGCGCTGCCAGTGAATAAGGACCAAATTGTCGCAAGGTTTTTCGAATACCAACTTCTGTAAAAATACGGTTGGGATCAAACTCATACCGCACCCGGTTTAAATGAAAAACCACATTTCTTCCGCCCGCATGAACCAATGTTAAAATGCTCCCTCCCTCTGCTTGGATCACCACCTTAGCTGCTTGCAGGGCTGTTGTTTCATTCTGATGCAGGTGTACGAAGGCCTTGCCCTGTCCATAATAATACTGCTGAATAATAACTTTTGTGTCGCCCAAGATCACATGGCATGGCTGTGCTTCTGAGAAGCGACTACCCAAACAACAGAGAAAAAGCACCAAACCAAGCCTGACCCTCACACGCATCTTAACCATCCGTTAACTCTCATCATGTTGACTCACTCACTTATTGCCTCATAAAGTGATCATAAATAGCTCTGCTTGCAACTGCAATTGTTCGGCTACGTGCATAATCACTGACAGCCTTTGATTTCACATACACAGCGATTGCGATGTGTCCTTTATGATGCGGTAAGGTAATGATCCCAACATCGCTTGCAAATCGGAATAATTTTTTAGAACCTGGATATCTCAAATAATTTTGTTCGTAAATCGCCCAAGTTCCTGTTTTATGTGCCACTTTCACTGTAGGGGGCAATAATCCTTTTATTCGACTTCTACCTGTCCTGCATTGTTCCATGATCTCCATTAGCACCTGTGTACTGGATTCGGAAAGGGCCTGGTTTTTATACAGCATCACCAGTAATTTTGCCATCTCTTCTGGCGTTGTCGTATCACGATCATCCTTTTGAAAGCGTTGCCAGGCCAACGCTTTTTTCTCAACCGAGGTCTTATTAAACGCTTTTTCTAAAGAAAATACAGGCAATCGTGTTGTCAAATAAGCATGATCAACCTGATTCGTATCCAAGAACATTTCAAGGATAGAGCGATTGATTAAGATATGATTAAATCCCAAGGCCATCATCCGTTTCGTCACATACTCTGGCCCCTGAGCCGCTTGGAGTATTCTATCACTCGCACTGTTATCACTATTTCTCAACATATACTTCAAGATCTGCTTCATCGACATACTGATTCTTTTCTTCTCAAACAAATGATATAAAGTGCCCGATCCCGGCACGGAGTTATTTGAATCTAGCTGAATCACACGGTTCAATGATTCTTTCTTTTGATCAACACGGTGCAGAAAGGCGAGCGCAATAGGCAATTTGATGGTGCTCGCCATGAAAAACCGTTGCTGGCTATTATGAGCAACCGTCTGATTTTTCTCTATATAAATGGCTGAAACACCCATAATGGTATTGAATCTTTTTTCAATTGCATCCATTTTCTTAGAAAGTAGCGCATCACTCTCGGCCGAAAAAACAACGGGTGAACAAAGCAGGGCCAACAAGGCACACACTAAGTAATGCTTCGTTTTCATAGAGATCCTTTCCCGCCCATTAGGGGATACATAACCAAATAATGCTCAATGAGGCGAGCAAGCCAATGGCCCAGATACAAGTGCGCAACGTAGCCCAGTTGATACAATACAGAAATAAATACACCCCTCGCATCACCACATACACGAGCGCCAAGTTCTGTATTGCTATCGTGATGTGCTGCGTTGAGAGCGCGGTTAGAACAGCAGCTGAAAATACAATTAAAGATTCAAAGCTATTTTGATGTGCCGCTAACGCGCGTGCACCAAACCCAGTTAAACCCGCCTGTTGTGCTCTAGGATGGTTGTTATCATAACCACCCGGTTCCCGCTTCATGGCAATAGCCAAAGGGATTTTTGCCACGTAGGGCAGGAGGCATGCAACAAAAAGGCACCAAATCAAACAAACCATGGTTTTGTCTTCTTAAAGGGGGTTGTTTTAATCATATGCTGAGTTGACGATAGGGCGCAACACTTAATTGATAAAGTCCTGCACTATACATGACAAAAAAAAACCCATCACCGAAGTGATGGGTTTTTAAAACAGCTTTGCAGCAGTTACCAATTAGGCAACGTTGCCAACCCATTTCAGGCCAACAAAAGGACCTTGTACAGCAAAGTCAGTCTTGTCTACGTTACCAGAAACAAGCGCTGATGCTGTATGCTGAGCGTTGAAGTAGTTAACCCACATCCAACCAGCATCCAGAGTCAAGTCACCTTGTGCCATTGCATACGTGTATGTCAGACCCAACTTGGCTTCCAACTCAGGCACTATGGCTGTGATTGATCCAGATACAGCACTTAGACCAAAGTAAGTTGGTGAGAAGGTACGGTTGAAGCTTTGTGTACCAACCAACAATGCAGAGGCGCCGTTTGCATACATAGCCAAGCCGTTACCGAAGTCATACGAGTAGTCTAGACCCACACGAGGACCAAACCCACTGTATTTCATTCTACCAGTGTCTGCAATTGTTACTGTGTTATTTA
>CAMBHM010000071.1 GCA_945867185.1 Legionella genomosp. 1 | reverse complement strand
TGTCGGAGCAATTTAGAAATGTCCCCTTTTGGGCAATTTAGAAATGTCACCTTTGTAACATTAATCCCCTCAATAAATATCCCAGGGGCTTGGGGACAGAGTCCCCATTTTAAATAGCCCTGCAAAGCAGCCATTTTAAGGTTTCAGCGACCTAAGTGATAAGTTGCTAAATCCCCTCACGATCATCGCCGTCCCCGGCTGTATCGTAATTTAATTATACAATATATTTAAAACAGCACCATTATCGATGTCCTTTTTGAGCATAAATTTCCGTATTTATGGGATTGACGATGAAATGTCGCCATGGATGATTTACCGGTGGCGTATACTTTTTAGCCTTATTTTTTATCGTATCCACTTTCGAAACTAATTGTTTGGAGTCAACAATGCTTGCATTACGTTTCGCTCTTTTATGACACGTGTAATCTAATATTTTTCCTCTACACACAAGGGTGACAACACCATTTAGATCCTTGCAAACAGTAACCTTAGAATGCCGAAGCCTATAGCCCTTTGTGTTTGTTTTAATTTGATAAATCATATTGTCATAGCTTATTTCCAGATTTTTTGAGATTGTTCGATCATCTTGATAGCTGAGGATAAGTCGCAGTTCCTCCTCCGTTGGTAAGTCTTGGCAATGCGCGTCTTCTGAGCTTTGAGCTTCCACTGCAAAACGGTTATTGTGATCCTTCATATACGTCGGTAAATACGCGTTAGCCGCTTCTATATCACTGATCCCTAATAATCGTAGCTCTTTCACCAGGCGATCTTGTAACGTTTTATTGGCACGTTCTACACGACCCTTCGCTTCTGGGGAATATGCGCAAATCACTTCAATACCTAATTGCCGTGCCGCTCGAGCAAATTGTGTTTCTGTGTCCTCTCCAGCTGTTGGTGAATTAATGCGGAATATGCCATGCCGATCACTATAGGTAGCTAATGGGATCCCATGCTCAACAATATGTTTCTGCATTAACTTAAAATAGCCAGCTGTGGTCTCAGTAGGTTCAAAATGTAAACTACATAGCTGACTTGTCGCATCATCAATACCAACCAATAAACAACATTTCGGCCCTCGGTCCTCAAACCATGCATGGGGAGAGCCATCTATTTGGATAAGCTCACCATAACAATCTCGACGATCACGCTGTGGATGAATTTGAGCTTGTTTTTGGCGCTTAGCTTTCCATAGCCCCCATTCGACCATCAATTGACGCAATGTCTCTTTGTTAACCTTAATAGCATGCTTTTCATAGAGTTTCTCCGCGGCAAATTTAGGACCAAAATCGTAATAATGCTTTGCTACTAATGCTTTGATTGCTGCTATTTTTTCATCAGTATATTTGCGATTGCCAAACTTGCCACGTTGTTTAGACACCAACCCAGCCGCGCCATTCTGCCTGTATTTTTTTACTAATCGCTTAACTTGCCTGACTGTTAAACCAAGTTGTTGGGCTGCAATTATTTGTGTTATCTGTTTATCAACCGTTTTTTGAACGATAGTGAGCCGATCTAACTCTTCTGTACTCATGGTTAATAATCCCCTTTGCATCATTGCTTCCCCATCCGTTAGGCGACCTTTTAAGGTTAGCTGCGGTGGGACCAAAAGGGGACATTTCTAAATTGCCCGAAGGTGACATTTCTAAATTGCCGCTACAATATAATAGAGCAACTTGACACTATAATAGCTGTTTGCTATATTTTAAAAACACAAAACAATGGAGATCTGTTGATTTCTGCTCTATATAAGGACAAAGCTCCGTGGACCATCCATCTATCCGATAGTACCAGAGCTCTTATACAGGAACGCATCGCAACAGCTCCCCAATATAACCGGAGAAAATAATGGCCCGAATGAGAGACGAAGGGGAAGAAGCCGCCATGCTTCATCGTGAGCGTGTCGCAGCTGACATGCGCAAACATAGAAATGAATTAACAGATATCTGTGCAAAGCATCTTAATGGAGAAGATCCTGATCTGGTGTTTGCAAAAACACTTCAATTCTGGTTAAAGTCAGAAAAGATCACCGCAAACCAGATGCGTATGGCGGGGTATATGTATGGTGAAGGTGCTTTCGCTAGTGGTCGCCTCCTCAATGCAGCTGCCATAGCGATACATAATGAGCTTCGTTCGCACGATACAACAACACCATATCCGATGAATCAAGATGGTCTCTCAGAAAAAACCAAAGCGATCATTGCCTCAAAAACATTGCTTTCAACCGAGCTTTCTTCAGGATTACAACATGACTTATCGTGCTTAATCAGACCACTTCATCGCAGATCTCTGTCAGAGGGATTAACAGCCCGGGATGAAGTAACAGATTACAGAGCTCTGGTCGACAACCTTTATAAAGAAGCTGACAAGATCACTGCGTCAATTACAGCTCGTGATGAGGCAGCCACTCGTGGAACACCAGCACATGATGATGCTTTTGCAAACGCAGTAGCAAAAATACTCAGCGCCACTCCGATTCATCCCATGGAATTAATTCATAACCGCACTGTACAAGCGAGACAAGGTCGAATATTCCAGGCAGCCTTAACATTGGCTATCAGACCTATCATCCAAGCGATGACAACAGAAAAAGATGCAAGGACCGATGAAGACCGACGTCTACCCCTTAATGAAGTGGTTGCACATTATATGGAATCGCTTCAATCTAAGTTATCGGAACACTGTATTCCTATTGCTTATTTCATTTTATTTGCAGAAAAACGAGGAGATCTCGTGAGTTCCAAGGGCAGAATCATGCTGGCAGCAAAAACACTTAAAGCATCTATCGAGGAAAGACCTGGTGATGGGGCATCACCTGCGGCAGCCCGAGCAGCGTTTGCAGCAGGTGTTGTAGCTGTACGACAGGCTGCTGAAGAGTCGAATGATCCGCCCAAACCGTCCCATAAAGGCGTCTAAATCCTTTCGATTCTGTCACTTTTTGCATCATTTTTGGTGTAACCTTTTCCTGATTTTCAATTTTACTGACGTAGGCTTGAGTAACATTCATCAGCCTGGCTAGCCCATCGTTTTTGAAACGGGTAAGATCCAGGAATGAAAACACGAATCCATCCTCCCCAAGACGCCGTCTATGACACGATGGCCTCGCCCGTTGGGGCCTTGACGCTCATTGCCTCTCCACAAGGGCTTCACGGTATTTTGTGGGAAACGGATGAATGCCCTGTTTTGCCGCGCTCCCCAGCTGAGCCCACCATTGTGGCGACTCGGCAGCAACTTCAGGAATATTTTGAAGGTAAAAGAAAAATCTTTGATTTGCCCCTTGCACCGACTGGCACGGATTTTCAAATACAGGCGTGGAATCAGTTGCTGCACATTCCCTATGGTCACACCCGCTCTTATGGAGAACAGGCCGCAGGACTGGGGGATAAAAAGAAAGCCCGCGCAGTGGGCATGGCCAATGGCCGCAATCCGATTTCTATTGTCATCCCCTGTCATCGCGTCATCGGCAGCAATGGTGCTTTGGTGGGGTTTGGGGGTGGGCTCGACATCAAGGCGATTTTACTTCGTTTAGAGGCCCAGTTTTTATGAAGCAACACGAATTTTATCGCGCCCATTTGACAAGCCTCGCCGCAAAACTGGGTGTCGGCGAGCGCTGGCTTCGAGAACTGTTTCAGCAGCAAGTGGGTGCTAGTCCCCAGTCGATTTTGATGGCGAAAAAATTGGATGCCGCCCGAAATTTTCTGGACCAATCTTCATTACCTATCATTGATATTACGTTTTCTTCAGGGTTTCAATCACTGCGCCGTTTTTCTGTAGTTTATAAATGAGCATAAATCGCACAAAGACATACGGTTTCACCAGGGGAGTAAGGCAGATTTGTCAAGTGAAGAGGCGATCCATCCATCAATATACGCTTTCATGTAAAACAACCATTGCAGAACCCAAGAACTTCCACTAAGGTAACTAAATAGCTCCTAACGGATTGTCACAATGATACTTCGGTGTCTTATACTCATCAGTAGTCTTTTACTCAGTGGTTGCCCAAAATCCCCTCATGGCCCCACCACGCTTGAAGCACCAGGCGCTCGTATATCTCAAACTCGTGCACAAAGTGACTTCACACGCATTGAAGTGGATGGACCATTCTACGTCGTCTTACACACGGGCGCGAGACGACCCATCGTCATTCTAAAAGGAGACTCGCGTGATCTTCCTGCGGTTATCACCACTGTCTCCGATGGAAAGCTCCATATCACCATTGGCTCTGGGTACCCCAAACACGGCACCATTCAAGCAGAAATCTACACTCCTACCCTCACAGGCTTTGATTATCATGGCGTGGGATCGATCATCGGTACACGATTACACACCGGCATGCTGGATCTAGTGCTGGATAATAACGGATCAACTCGGCTCGAGGGACAACTTGATCTACGACGACTGGATCTTCGAGGTACAGGGACCACCGATATTGCTGGTATTAATAGCCCCTATTTACGCATTCACCTTTCAGGAAAACCTCGAGTCAAACTGTCAGGAAGGATGAATGTTGCTGCTCTTGAAGTGAACAATGACGCACGACTGAGTCTCTATTGGATCAAAAGCCCTGTCTTAACCATTCGCGCTTTCGGACAAGCCTTTATCCAATTAGCAGGCGTCGTTGAGAAGCTCAACGTCGAGTTATGGGATAATGCTCGGTTCAATGGACGATATCTACGTGCCAAGCGGGCTTTTGTAAAAACCCACGACCATGCTGTCGCAGAAATGTCCGCTGTCAGTCGTCAACACACCCTCGCAAGCGACACAAGCGACATCCATTTTTATAACCTCCCCACCTTACGAACAGATTTCATGGCAAAAGAAGGCGCTGTATTAGATATGAGAGACTTAGGCTCACCATATGTAGAGGAATATACTGACTACAATAAATAATGGGACAGGCTGAAACTGTACTATCATACTGCCACTTAAGCCTCGGTGGCATAGAAGTCAAAAATCAAACCAACTGAATAGGCCCTGGGTAAGAAGAGACTCTCCTATCTGTCGTTAAAAGGATAACTCCCTCGACCGTCGCTTGTGCAATAAGTATGCGATCAAAAGGATCTTTATGAAGCGGTGGAAGTTGTTGGATGGCGACAGTATGCTGACTGAGAATCGGTAACTCTATATAATCATTGTCTATCAGTGCTCTGCGTAATACATGCGGATCGACATTAAAGTCCTCTCGACCTAGAGCAGACTTGATCACAACTTCCCATAGACTTGCCGGACTGAATTGGATTAGGTTATTTTGATCCTCAAGTAAAAACTTTGCCTTTGAAGATAATCGCGCGGGGGTGACTGTGGCCCATAAAATAAGGTGAGTATCAAGTAAGTAGTTCATTCGTCACCAAATAATGCCTGAATTTCATCTTGTCCCATACTATCAAAATCATCTGGAATCAGAAATTGATCAGTAAGACAACCGATCCGTTTAGCAGATCGGGGCGCATCAACCCGCTTTACGATCACCATTGGTTTTCCTGCCTTAGCAATCAAAAAGGGCTCTCCATGAACGGCAAGATCAATCAATTTGGATAAATTTGTCTTCGCCTCGTGTATATTCACTTGATGCATGATTCATCCAATAAAACTAAGTTCTATTGGTCTAGTTTAACCCAGAGGTTACTGAATATCAACTTCCTAATGGGATAATTGATGATGTGCCTACGTATGAGAGAAGGATATGCCGATTGGTACTGCTATAGATAAAAGCAAAGAAATAAGTCTAGATTGGCGTAGATATAAAACATCACGCTTGATGATCAGTGATCATTATTTCAAATTGGGACTCGTGGTGATTATCGTTGAAAGCTTACTTGAAAAACAATATGAAGTCGATTTAATAGCACGAATGTCCCATCAGTTTTTTTGTTTACAAGACAGGACACTCTGGTTAAGTACCCGTGATGAACGCATGGGATTTTCTTCGGATTTAATGACACATGCTCAGACGTCTTTGCAATTATTAAACTTGATATTTTCCATTCCGATAGGAGCTGTTGACCCTGAAATGTGCGTTCGTAATAGAAACCGTCGAGAAGAGATTTTTTGGCCAGCCCCTCTCAGTGAGATGGAATCAGCTTACCTTTACCCTTGGACCTCTCAGAAAGGTCTTATGCCGTCAACACTCTTATTTCAAACCTATGTGACGGTAGGTGACGTTTTCGCTTGGAATTTAGAAGGAATCATAAATGAATCAGAGATGCGTGTGCCTCTCATGAAATATGATTTTCCTCTCGTGGAAAAACAAGTCATCACAGGTATCGTCGCACTGAGCGAGCGTGCGCCATATGAAGTCTTTTTATTGAAGAGTTTATGGCAATTTTCGGCTTTTTTGGGAAGTTCTTCAGTGATGGGAGAACCCATCGAACTTGTCTATCATTTACCCTACTACGATCGTATCTTGTTTGGTGTTGGGTTGTTCCTATCTAATAAAATAACTTTACCAGCTTTAGGTTCTCTTTTTAAGTGTATTCTTGATAAACGCATGGAGCATATAGCGGCTATTCATCATATTCTGCTAGGCTCTGAGTTGAAATGTGAACTAAATTGCATGGTTGAGAGCCCTTTCGTAAACATTTTCGGTCCAATTGAGGATCTTTTGGAAAGCACCCATTGGGATGATAAAAGAAAAGATTTGAGCGAGCTCGCATTGGCCATTCTTTCACATCTTGACATTCCAAGTAGCATTTATAGAGAGGACCCTTCTGAACGTGAGCGCTTTTTCGTAAGGAGGTGTAAGCAAAGATTGCTAGAGCGATATGAGCACACCCAAGCGAACGCATTTTACCGCGCATTACGTCATGCCTGGTCTGATTATGGTCTTGATGATATTCACACTTTAGAAGATCTGTTGAGGCTTGGTGCAAGTCTTATGATCTCAGCGAGCGCTTATGGTAAAGAAGGGGTGAAGGTTTGCTCGTGGTTGCTCATGTCGGAACAAGAGAGTGCTGAGAGGTATGATAGATCTCTTGTGCGTCTGAATCGATCGAACACTCGTGATAGTGGTGAAGGTAAAATCCACGAAGAAGAACCATACCCTGCTATTATGAATCTGGTATTGCTTGAGCCTGCAGTATATTCTCCGACGAATATAACCGGAGATTTGTTTCGTTTTAGAGAGTCCTGTCAGAAATTTTTTGTGAAACTGGTGGATAAAGGATTATTAGAGATGGCCATGGTGAATGCATTGACTTTTTCTGATGGGAAAAAGCACGGTGATTCTTTAAAAGATGCTTTTTCTTCGAGATCGATGGATTATTTTGGTCATCCAGAGGCCACTAAAACACTGTCTGATCCTTCTCTAGATCTTCTCTCAAGAAGGCCACTAAAAAAGATCCACTTTATGGCTTTTTGTACTTTTTTC
>CAMBHM010000070.1 GCA_945867185.1 Legionella genomosp. 1 | reverse complement strand
GCACCATTACCATGCAGGTTGCCCGCAATTTTTTCTTGAATCGTAAAAAAACATTTTTACGGAAATTCAATGAAATCATGTTGGCCATTAAGATTGATAGAGAACTCAGCAAAGAAAAAATACTGGAACTCTATTTAAATAAAATGTATCTCGGTAATCGGGCTTATGGCGTGGGTGCTGCCGCTAAAATTTATTATGGTAAATCGTTGCAAGAGCTGGATCTGGCACAACTGGCGATGATTGCAGGGTTGCCGCAAGCCCCTTCCACACAAAATCCCATTATCAATCCCGCCGCTGCAAAAAAACGCCGAGATCACGTACTCGAGCGATTATTAGACGAACAGTACATCACTCACCAACAATACCAAGAAGCCATCCATCAGCCGATCACAGCCACTTTTCATGGCAACGTGATCGAAGTCAGTGCGCCCTATGTGGCGGAAATGATTCGCCAGTCCTTGTATGATCATTTCGGGCCAGACGCCTATACCAAAGGCTACAAAGTCTATACCACGCTCAAAGCACCCCTACAACGCGCTGCCAATGAAGTCGTTGAAGAACACTTATTGGCGTATGACAGACGCCATGGCTATCGTGGGCCCGTTGAGTCAGCCCCTACGAAAACTGGTGCCTCTGACGCACAACGGTTGGCCAAATACCCAATCATCAATGATTTGATCCCTGCCGTGGTCTTGCAAGTACAAGCCCATGAGGCTACTGCCCTCACCCGTCGCGGTCAATCGATTACCTTGCCCTGGGATGGACTCTCTTGGGCGCGTCCTGCGCTTAGAAAAGGATGGATGGGCAAGGCCCCGACCACTGCTACAGAGGTGCTCTCTTCAGGGGAGCTCATCTACGTGCGCTATCATGAAGGACATTGGGCTTTAGTTCAGATCCCACAAGTAGAAGCTGCTTTAGTCGCCTTAAACCCCAACAATGGCGCCATCGAAGCCTTGTTGGGTGGTTTAAATTACGAGCGCAGCAAATTCAACCGCGCAACCCAGTCAAGCAGACAACCTGGCTCCAGTTTCAAGCCCTTTATCTATGCGGCCGCTTTAAACAAAGGCTATACCTTAGCGACTTTAGTCAATGATGCGCCTATTGTCGTGGATGACCGAGGACAAGCCGATCTTTGGCGGCCGCACAATGACAAACTCAAGTTTAACGGCCCCACACGGTTAAAAGAGGCCTTGGTGCATTCTCTCAATATGGTGTCTATTCGCGTTCTGGATGACATTGGGATCCGTTATACCGTTGAATTCGTCAGTCATTTTGGATTCCAAAAATCCCTACTACCACATTCTTTGTCGCTGGCATTGGGAAGCTTATCAGTAAGCCCACTCGATCTCGCAGCTGCCTATGCCGTCTTTGCCAATGGCGGATTTAAAATTGAGCCCTACTTGATTGATCACATCACAGACAACGATGGACACTTACTGCTACAAGCGAAAGCCGCCTACGTTTGCAACCCCTGTACTGCCAAAAACACCGATCCCGATGTGATTGCACCCCGAGTCCTCTCTGAAGAGGTGAGTTATCTCATGAACACAGCCCTTATGGATGTAGTGCGCCATGGGACGGCGTCTGCTGCTGCCAGCGCTCTCAATCGCAAAGACATCGCAGGAAAAACAGGCACCACCAATGAACAAGTAGACGCCTGGTTTGCAGGCTATACCCCGCAATTGGTTGTCACGACTTGGGTCGGCTTTGATACACCAACCCCTCTGCATGAATATGCCGCCATGCTCGCATTACCCCTTTGGATTGATTTTATGAAAGTGGCCTTAAAAGACATGCCCGAAGTGATGATCCAGAAACCGGCGACTATCGTGGCAGTCCCCATTGATCCGCACACAGGCTTACAAGTTCCTTCCAATCAACCCAGTCAACTCATTGAATACTTTCGAGAACAAGAGGTGCCTGCTTTACAAGGCACCCTCCCGCAATCACTCCCAGAGGAGTTTGAACAACCTACCACTCACACACAACCCGCAGAAGTTGAAGAAGGTCATTGGGTTGAGCCATAGTCTTGTCACACCTTACGAACCGTAAGTTTCACCCCTCTGCCAATGCCAGCATCTCTTGCAGATGTTTCACAGGATGCACTTCAATCCCTATAGGCTGCTTGGGTGCATTGGCCTCGGGTACAATGGCGCGTTTGAACCCATGTTTGACAGCTTCTTTCAGCCGCTCTTGCCCACTTTGAACCGGCCGAATTTCACCGGCCAACCCGATCTCTCCAACAATGATCGTATCGCTCGCAAACACGCGATTGCGCAAACTGGACACGACAGCTGCCAATAAGGCGAGATCACTGCCTGTTTCAGAGATTTTCACCCCACCGACCACGTTGACAAAGACATCTTGATCAAAAGTGGCAATCCCCCCATGCCGATGCAACACAGCAAGTAAAATCGCCAATCGATTGTGCTCAAGACCCGCGGTGACCCGTTTGGCTTGGGGACCTGATGCGTCATCTACCAAGGCTTGCACTTCCACCAGCATCGGACGCGAGCCTTCCCAAGTCACCATCACAGCACTTCCTGGGGTCGGGGTTGGTTGGCGCGATAAAAAAATAGCGGAAGGATTAGAGACTTCTTTTAAGCCTCGATCGGTCATCGCAAAAATCCCCAATTCGTTGACGGCCCCAAACCGATTTTTTATCGCACGAATCACTCGAAATCGACTGTCACTTTCTCCTTCAAAGTACAACACACAATCCACCATGTGTTCTAACACTCGTGGGCCAGCGAGCGATCCGTCTTTGGTGACGTGTCCTACCAAAAATACAGCCGTTTGTGTCATTTTAGCAAATCGGACCAATTGTGCTGCAGATTCACGCACTTGGCTCACACCCCCAGGCGCTGCATTTAACGTATCGGTAAAGACCGTTTGTACCGAATCAATGACAATGATCCGCGGTGATTCTTTTTTTACATGATCTAAAATAGTTTCCACATGCGTCTCAGCAAGCAATTTCAGCCCTGCCAGGGGTAATTGTAAGCGCTTAGCACGCATCGCTACTTGCTGCAACGACTCCTCACCGGTGATATATAAAATAGGATATTGAGTCGATAAATTTGCCAACGTTTGCAACAGCAAGGTCGATTTTCCAATGCCAGGATCACCCCCTATCAACACCACTGATCCGTCCACCAACCCCCCACCGAGCACCCGGTTTAATTCAGTCAATCCGCAATCCATGCGCGACTCCGCTTGCAACACCACCTCCTCCACATGCGTCACCACCGATCGCTGATTCGCATACTGGCCAGAGCGAGGCACCACTTTAATCACCGTCTCTTCACTGATGGCATTCCAAACCCCACACTGGGTACATTGCCCTGCCCACTGTGAGAACGTACTACCACACTGATTACAAACGAATTTTGTTTTGAGTTTCATAAAGTGAGTCCGAGCCATGCATGCGTGCAGTATACCGTACACTTGTATCCCAAGAACAACCCCCTTACACTTCTTGACCTTTACCCGATCAGTTTCTATCAAGGACCATCACATGACCAAACCCATTGCTTTTGAACAATCCATGGCGGAGCTTCAAGCACTCGTCCAACAATTAGAAAAGGGCGACTGTCCGCTTGAAGACGCGCTCAAATACTTTGAAAAAGGGATCTCTACCGCTAAACAATGCCAGAACATGCTGACGCAAGCCGAGCAAACCATTGAGCGATTGTCATCAGAAAACAGCCATGATTAATCAAACCATCGATGCACTCATCACGCATCACAATACCGTGTTACATCGTCTAATTGATCCACTACATCTGCCTTCAAAACATCTGAAAGAGGCCATCAGCTATGCCCTCTTCCCCGGCGGGAAACGATGGCGCCCGGTACTGGTATATTTGTGTGGTGCGCTTTTAAAAGTACCAACTGATCGATTAGATCCCATCGCTGCGGCCATAGAATTCACGCACACTTATTCTCTTATTCACGACGACTTACCCGGCATGGACAACGACGATTTTCGAAGAGGGCGTCCCAGTTGCCACCGTGCCTTTGATGAAGCCACCGCCATTTTAGCGGGCGATGCCCTACAACTCCTTGCCATCGAAACCTTGCTGACACACCTACCACTGCCTGCAGAACAGAAGCTTCAGATCACCCAAGCGCTCATCACAGCAAGCGGCCCTGCTGGTATGCTAAGCGGCCAAAGTTTAGATTTAACTGAACTCAACCATCCAAACCTCCCAGAAGCCAGGTTACGTGAGATTCATCAATTGAAAACAGGCAAGCTGTATGTAGCTTCTATCACGATGGTATTGGCTGCAAGCCATACCACTAAGCCCCTTGCAGAAGCCCTACACCACTATGCAGAACAAGTGGGGTTGGCCTTTCAGATGCAAGATGATTATTTAGATCAATATGGTCAAGGCAAACAGCGCGCCTCCGATGTGGCCAATCAAAAAAACACGTTTGCACAACGCTACACGCAACCTGCCCTCGCTGATCTCATCAATACCCACCTTCAAAACGCCGAAGAAGCGCTGTCCCCCTTCCAAGAAGAGGGTTATCTGTTGCGCGATTTTGTGAGATACTTGCGTCGTCGAATTGAATTAGGAACCGCGCATGGTCATGGACGCTGATCGGATGGCATTTAAAAAAGCCCTTGACGCCCAAGGAGACCTCACGTACACTTCGACTCTCTTTTTTGGGGCTATAGCTCAGCTGGGAGAGCGCTTGCATGGCATGCAAGAGGTCGGCGGTTCGATCCCGCCTAGCTCCACCATCGTCGGATGGTGAGCGCTGCTCTTTGGCTCAAAAAAGTCTGGGTCCCCATCGTCTAGAGGCCTAGGACACTGCCCTTTCACGGCGGTAACAGGGGTTCGAACCCCCTTGGGGACGCCATCATTGTTTTAAAAGATCCAGGTCCCCATCGTCTAGAGGCCTAGGACACTGCCCTTTCACGGCGGTAACAGGGGTTCGAACCCCCTTGGGGACGCCATACCCTCTACTGTAAACAAATCGTAAAGTTTCTCAAACATGTCATCCTTATACTAGACTTTTAAGAAAGCACTGTGCGCTTATTTTGCATTTCTAGGAGGTATGATGGCTCAGGATCGCAAAGAAGAGGCTAGAATAGCCGCAGCGCTCATCATCGGGACTATGAAAGATCTCTCTTATGCGAGGGAAACCTCGCTCATAAACCATGTATACCGCCTCAAAGAAACGCTTCGATCGTGGGAATATAAAGAGCCTAATCTAGAGGACCAGCAACTATCCAATAACAGCCTTCGCCAAGAGTTAGACTCCTATGAAACAGCCCCACGAGCACCTGAAGGACTCGATCAGGCACTCTTTAATGAGTGTTGGAAAACAGCAAATCCTCAAGAAGAAACAGAACTACGTCGCATTCGAGATCTCTTAGATACCTTGGACAGAAAGATTCTCGAGAAATGTATAGTGAAGTTGAGCGCAGAGGTTGTGGAACTTCAACGAAAGATACTAAATACAAGGACAATCAATCTCCCCGAGTTGAATGCTATACAAGCTCAATACCAACGACTACAAGCTCAAATAGACAGCACCTCAACTAATCAACCTTTACAAGAGCAACTAACAATTATCAAGCTGGCACTAGGAACCATTGACAAACTAAAAAAAAACGTCTTTACAAAGAAGGCTGAGAGCTTACAAGATAACCTCCTGACCCTAAAATATAAACCCTATCAGGCGGACTATCTCGAGGAAAGAGAAACCGATATCCAGAGGCTCAAAGACCTTATCAGCACGTTAAAGACGCTTCACGCAAAAGGAGACAAACAAGAAGAGGCGATCCTCCAAAAAATAGATAACGAGGTCAATGGTTTACAAAGACTGATTGATTTATCTAGAAAATTCACTGATGCAGCTAAGCCCATCCCATACAAGACCGCTGAGCAACAACTCAGGGCTCAGGTCATCGTAACCGAGAAACGATTACAACAAAGCAACACGCTCAGTGAGCTCCAGAATAAATGTCTTTCATTACACGAACGTTTAAAGATAGAGGTGTTGAGTTTAACTGACGCAAGAAAGCAGCTTGATGATTTGAAAGAAGAGATTCAATGCTTTGAAGAAACAATCAGTTGCTCAGGGACTGATTGGAATAAACGATTATCTAAATTAACGAAAAACCTTGAAATTCTGGATGCTTTGGTAGAAAAGATCGCACCCCCATCCGCTTCCCGTCCCTATGAATCTATTGGAGACGAATCGCCGAGAGACATCATGCCTACCATAAATGAAGATCATGCGATCATCATGGCAACCGCTCTCGCTGAGGATCTGGATACCCTACTGAAGAAGGGCAGAACAATTACAGCTGTAGAGCTTGACCTCGTAGAATCGAGACTAACTGAGGTACGACAGATGGCGCCTACCAGTGATCAATGGACAAGGGTGTTAGGAAACTTAAAAAATAGTATCACACTATTAAAAGAATCTTATACTCGAAACCTTAACGAAGAAACGCCCCTTTTTAATCGGTCTAGTGATCGTCATCATTATTATGGAAGCCTATCCCATCGATATAGGCTCCCTCCTGAAGAAGAACCATTGACTGCACTCCCTCCTGAAAAACCATTGACCGCACTCCTTCCTGAAAAACCATTGACCGCACTCGAATTGGGGAAGAAGTTAGTAGACGCGGCAGCAACAGCAGAGGCGGCACGCGCAGCAGCAAGGGAGGCACGCGCAGCAGCAGAAACACCTGCGGCTACGGTCTCACGGAATGTCCGAGGAGGAACATAGGGCTGTTGCTGAGAGAAGATTGTAACCTTCACTCCCCCTACTTGTGACCGGAGGATCCCAACTATATTAAAATTGTTTTGGATCCCACGATCAAGCCGCCTCCGTACCAACCTAATAAACGTCTTCGATCAATCACGACAGTGTAAAAAAATAGTAAAGTTTCTCAAAACCGAGCGTCACATACTAGACTTACAAAGAACGAACTGTATTTAAATTTGTCACTTTTGGAGACAATCATGACTAGAGACGCTAGTGAAAAACAACCAACAAAGGGTACTCCAGCAGAGGGTGCTCCAACAAAGGGTACTCCAGCAGAGGGTGCTCCAGCAGAGGGTGCTCCAACAGAGGGTACTTCGATAATGCCGAAAAAAGAGGGGGAGAGAGAAGGGCTATATGCCTGGGCACGTAATGCTATTAGAGGCCTGCAAAGCGACACACGATCAGACACACCACGAGAAGACCGGAAATCAGGGTATGTTGGCGCTGTAAAAAGTGGCGCTAAAGGCTATTACGAAGAGATAGATCCGTCCAATAGAGGCGGGAGAGGCGGGCCTGGTGGAAGTAAAGGATGATTCGTGCACGATCTCCTAAACCTTGTTCATGGGGCGATCATGCGTTACATCCTACATT
>CAMBHM010000069.1 GCA_945867185.1 Legionella genomosp. 1 | reverse complement strand
AGGATATGATTTCTATAAGCACCACGACGCTTTATCACACCGCTTGCCGTTTTGCGAAAGCGTTTATGTGCCCCGCGATGTGTCTTTAACTTTGGCATAACAACGTACTCCGCATTAAACCTGTAAAACAGGTTAAAAAGTTCAACCATTCGGATCGTGAGCGATCCTCATTTCTTCTTAGGCGATAACACCATAAGCAGTTGACGACCCTCGCGCTTCGCATGTTGCTCAACCACCGCATGATCTACAGTGTCTTGCTGCACACGTTCGAGAATCTTCATACCTAAATCTTGATGCGCCACTTCACGACCACGAAACCGCAGTGTGACTTTGACTTTATCGCCATGACTCAGGAAACGGATCAGGTTGCGTAGCTTGACCTGATAATCCCCTTCTTCCGTCGTAGGACGGAATTTCAGCTCTTTGACTTGAATCTGCTTCTGCTTTTTCTTCGCCTCAGCTTGTTTCTTGCTCACTTCAAAGAGAAACTTACCATAATCCATGATGCGGCATACCGGCGGCTTGGCAGTTGGTGAAATTTCCACCAAATCAAATCCTCCTTCTTCAGCCGCACGTAACGCTTCACGTGTTGATACTATCCCAGCCTGATTGCCATCGACATCAATTAAACGTACCTCTGGTACATTGATCTGTTCATTAATTCGCGCGCGATCACCCTCACGCTTCGTTGATGCACTAATGGTTAAATCCTCCAATGGGGTTTGTAATATCTTGTTCTAAACGCTCGTAAAAAGCCTCTTGAGTCATCACACCCAAATCAAGGCCCTCACGTGTACGCACAGAAACACGCTTTTCTTCCACTTCTTTATCGCCAATAATCAACAAATAAGGCACTTTTTGTAAGGTATGCTCGCGGATTTTAAAGCCAATCTTCTCATTTCTCAAGTCAAATCGTGCGCGAATGCCTTTATTTTGCAAAAATTGGTTTATTTTTTCTGCATAATCGTGCTGTTTTTCACTGATCGTCAACACCGCAACTTGCTCTGGCGCCAACCATAAGGGCAAGTTCCCCGCATGATGCTCTAACAAAATCCCCATGAATCTCTCAAACGTGCCTAAAATAGCACGATGAATCATCACCGGGATCTGTCTACTACCGTCTTCTGCAACAAATTCAGCCCCCAATCGCTCCGGCATTGAAAAATCGACCTGGATTGTACCACATTGCCAGATACGACCCAAACAATCTGACAAAGAACACTCAATTTTAGGGCCATAAAATGCACCTTCACCCGGTGCATCAAGCCATTGAATGCCGCGCCCTTGCATTGCTTGCTCTAAAGCTGCTTCTGCTTTATCCCAAACTTCATCCGATCCTACCCGTGCCTCAGGTCTGCGTGCCAAACGATAAACAATCGTTGAAAAACCAAAATCAGCGTACACCGATTGCACCAACTCCAACATCATGGCTACTTCAGATTGAATCTGTGATTCCGTACAAAAAATATGCGCATCATCTTGCACAAAATTACGGACTCTCATCAACCCATGCAACGACCCAGACGGCTCACACCGATGACAATTTCCAAACTCCGACAACCGCAACGGCAAGTCTCGATAACTTTTTAGTCCTTGATTATAGACTTGCACATGACAAGGACAATTCATTGGTTTTATGGCATATTGACGGTTCTCTGTTTCTGTAAAAAACATATCGTCGCGAAAATTATCCCAATGTCCTGACTTCTCCCACAACACTTTATCAACCAACTGTGGCGTTTTGATTTCCTGATATCCAGATTCAGACAACCGACGCCGCATGTATTGTTCAAGCAATCGATAGATGGTCCACCCTTTGGGATGCCAAAACACCATCCCAGGTGCTATCTCTTGAAAATGAAACAAACCCAATGCACGCCCTAATTTACGATGATCGCGTTTCTCTGCTTCTTCTAAACACAGCAGATGATTTGACAACGATTTTTTATCTCGAAAAGCTGTCCCATAAATGCGTTGAAGCATTTCATTTTTTGAATCTCCTCGCCAATAAGCCCCCGCAAGACGAGTCAATTTAAAAGCTTTTAAACGCCCTGTGGAAGGCACATGAGGGCCACGACACAAATCTTCAAAATCTCCTTGTTTATAGAGAGACAGCACGTCGCCTTCAGGGATATCGGCAATGATTTTAGCCTTGTAGGTCTCCCCCAGTGCCAAAAAATGTGCAATGGCTTCATCACGACCTAACTCACGTCGTATGATCGGTTCATCAGCCTGAACCAAGGCATTCATTTTATCTTCAATACAGATCAGATCGTCTGGGGTAAAAGAACGCTCATAAGCAAAATCATAATAAAAACCCTCTTCTATAACAGGTCCAATCGTTACTTGTGCTGTAGGAAAAAGGAGCTTCACCGCTTGTGCCAATAAATGAGCCGTCGAATGACGAATGATTTCCAGAGCCTCTTCATTTTTTTCAGTGAGAATAACCAAAGACGCATCACTCATCAGCAAATGACTGAGATCTACCAATGATCCATTCACACGACCAGCAATAGCAGCCTTTGCCAGACCTGGACTAATGGTATATGCGATGTCATAAACCGTGACTGGGGTTTCAAATGTTTTGAGTTGTCCGTCAGGTAAAGTAATAATCAACATTCGTTGTCCCGTCACACGCTCTCTAAAATGAGATCCTTTCAGAAAAACACCCTATCCATTGTTTGAAATAGAAGGCACTACATTTGGTAGGCACGAGTGGGATCGAACCACCGACCACCACCATGTCAAGGTGGTGCTCTACCACTGAGCTACGTGCCTAGTGTTCGCAATAAGGAACGCATTATATGAAAGCTTGGCTTTGAAAGCAACTTTCTGAGAAAGGCCGGAAGGATGCGTGTCATTCCGGCCAGAGAATAGGCGAGGTTGAAGCCTGCTATGGATAATCCACTGTTCAGCCGACTATTTGGACTTGTGCCTACTGATTGATACGCCGTTCCATCATGCGCCGTTGTCCGTAACATCGATGAAGCAATCATTGCTTCTGATTGCATTGTAACCACCAGAAACTGAATGTCAACCATTAGTTTCGTTTGGAAACCATCGGTTTCTAAACGTCATGCATTCTTGCACAATAAGTTTTCCTATGTTACTGTGGACCCTATGCTTGAGAAATTATCCTTTGGTCAACAATTTGCTACTCGTTTACGAGACGCCCTACTGAATGCGGGTCATCAATCGGCACGCTCCACCTCGGGCGTTAACATTCATGCGTTGTCTCTTTTAACGGGCCACTCTCCACAGATCTGTCGTAAATACTTACGAGGTCAAGCGCTACCAGAACCACTCAAACTCATCGACATCGCAAACAAATTGAATGTGTCGCCAGGATGGCTGCTTTTTGGCGAGGAAACGTCCCCATCCTGCAACCGTGGAAATCTCTTGCAGATCAGCAAACCACTACTTCATTATATTTTAATGGATGCAAGATCCCTTTATACCGCCTCCTTCACAAAAGAAGAAATCGCCGATTTTTTAGTGGATCTCGTGTGTGATCTCAGTCAGATTCATGCCAGTGACGAGCAATCTAAACGAATCATAGATCTAGCCTTGTCCTCAACCAGACATTTTAGCACATAGAGAGTTTCTTATGCCGAATCCGCCTCCCATTACCCTTCATCCCAATGCATTAGATTTGCTATTTTCGCACAAGGAAACAGTCAGTCAGGTGTTTAAAGATGTTCTAGGCTTACACGGGATTGAGCACATTGCACTGACACACCTCCTACCCACGCATGAATTACTCGCTTTGTCATCCACTCCCGCCATGGAATTCAATCTATTCAGTAGTCCATTTTGGCACTTTGATAAGACCTATCACCCCAGTTGGCAAGCCACAAACACACCCGCAAGGTGGGAAGCGTTATATTCCAAAACCCATTTTGACAATTTGTTGTATATCAAACAAATCAAGCCCTGCCTGCCACTCGGCCTTTCATTCGTCACGCAAACACCAAAAGGTCCCATGGTATGTTCCTTGGCAAGTCATTCAGCCTCTGCCGCGCAGCAAGGACTATTTGAGAGCCATCAACCAGATTTTTATAAAATAGGCCTGTATTGCGCTCAAAAATTGATGCTTCTTTTTTACAAGGTTTAACCAGCGCGCTATCGACGAAAGTGCGGCAACGGCTGATACTCTTCACCATTCGTACAACACATTGTAAGACCTCTCCAGGAAGTAGCCAACGTACGCGTCAGCAATTTCAAGATATCCACAGCGGACTCCATGATCAATATAATCGTCACCAAAGCACAACATGCGCTATCACTTGCCTCAGAAAACCCTTTTTTTGCGGCAGGTAGATCAGCAATCAAAAGACTGACTATCGCCATAGATACCGAATACAAAGCGCTCAACACCGATTGCATTAACATCACAGAACAAATCAAAGCTGTTCCAACAGGTGCCATGCCCTGCAACAACAATTCTTTTGGTCTTCGATAAGGGGTAAAGAAATCCACGCCCTCTTTTTGTAAACCCGCTGCTTCTCGACGGCCAAATAATATTTGCTCTGATCTATCATAACTATCAGACATTTTATTCTCCTCTATAAAGATTCCAGCCGCACGCTATATCAAATGACGCTTGTATCATATAAAGGATTGGGGAACGCAACAATGGTAAGTTATCATTGAAATTTGGTCAATGGCCGTTGACCAAATTTGGATAATAGACATTGACCAAATTTTATTTGTGCTGCATAATACCCTCTAAGTACCTCAGAAAAGGCTACTCTCTCCATGGATTCATTAGAAGACTTCCAGATTCATAACCTGTTTAAATACAATATTTCTGAATTTAAAGCCCGAGACGCGCATCTGCTGCGTATTGCAAAGCTCCCTTTTAAATACTTATCCCCGCTGGCGCAAGTTTCCAACTTTAATGAACCAGGCATTTACCTCGTGACGGGTGGTCGTCAGGTGGGTAAAACAACCTTCTTAAAACAGTATATTTTGCAGCTTTTGGAGGATAAGCAGGTACCTGCTGAGAATATCCTATATTTAGCGGGTGAATTAATTAATTCCCATCACATCTTGGTGCGACTGATAGATCAATTTTCAAAGCCCGATCTCTTACAATATCTATTCATCGATGAAGTGAATTATATTCCTGACTGGGACAAAGGTATAAAATATTTGGCAGATGCCGGTCTCTTGGAACATACGGTTGTCATGTTAACAGGCTCGGATAGTTTGATTCTGCGTACCGCGATGCAGCGCTTTGCAGGCAGGCGTGGGAAAGTTGATAAAGTGGATTACATCTTTTACCCACTGTCTTTTAAAGAGTTTGTGTTATTAAAAAAACCTGAGTTACGTGGGCTTTGTGAGCTTGTCAATTCAATCCCATTGACCGAAAAAAACGCCTTGTATACAAAGTCCCATGACGATCTGAAGTCCTTATTGAATGATTACCTGATTCACGGGGGCTATCTACCAGCCATTGCCAACTTTTGGCAAGAACAGACAATTTACCCTGGTACTTTACGAACGTATATAGAGTGGATTATGGGAGATATGCTCAAGTTTAAAAAAACAGAAAAGCATGTTTTTGAAGTTCTTAAAGGGATATTGACGACTTATTCTTCCCAAATATCATGGCACAGCCTCCTGAAACATCTGTCTATAGAGCACCATAAAACGGTATCCGATTACTGCCTGCTATTACAGGATATACATGTTATTTATATCCTAGAGGCTTTAAATGAAAATACTTTGATGGCAGCGCCTAAGAAAAATAAAAAAATCTATTTCCAGGATCCTTTTATCTATCATGCCGCTTCTGCCTGTGTTCATCAGACGTTATCGTTTGAGCACGTCTTAACGACTATGAAAGATCCAACGCAGGTATCAGCCCTTGTTGAAGGGGTCGTGATCTCTCATTGCCAACGTCAGTGCCCTACTTTCTATATCAAAGGTGCACGAGGAGAAGTCGATGTGGCTTTGATTCATGGTCAACGCTTCTTGCCCATCGAAGTCAAATGGTCAACTCAACTTCGAGATCCGGATTTATCGCAAATTCAAAGTTACCCTAATGGTTTGATCCTCTGGAATAGCGAGGATATATCGATGTTTCACCAAACCCCTGTGATTCCAGTGACTAGGTTTTTGTTAGTTGATTCTGTCTGTCATATGATTAACACATCCGCCTCTTCATCTTGAGCAGGCAACGTTTTTAACATGAAAACCTTCTTGCCTCGCTGAGAACCAACGGCAATTCGATAGGTAATGGAACTGCCTTGAAGTTCATTGATCACATCATCGTCAAAACCATCCAGAAGCAGACTCCCTTCTTGCGAATCCCTTTCCAAATACCCCTCCCGCTCAAGAAGCCTGACTATGCGCTCACTAATCCGGTGAAGCAGGCTATTCATCTCGACTGATGTGGGCGTTTCAATCGCATGAAACGTGCCCGTCGTGCCGCTGGAATCAAGCTCATAAACCCCATCAAGGAACAACCTATGGAAGTGGATATTTAGATTAAGCGCACTACCAAAGCGCTGAATCAACGTCACAGCACCCGTCTTTGAAGTCGTGTTGGTAAAGCCAGCTTTCTTAACCAAGTAGGTGCTAATTGCCCGCGTCACAACCTCAAGTGCCCGGCTCAATACACGGGGTTCGCTTGCAAAAAGCCAGCGTAAGGGGAACGGCACACTCAACACCCACTGACGAATCGGCTGCTGAGGAAGTACGGAATCCACCAGCATTGCAGCACTCTCAAGCATCCGAGAAGCCCCACAGCTGGGGCAAAAACCAGCTTGTAATTTGAACACTCATCCTGGTAAGCCAGAGGGTGGAGAGGCAATGGGGATGTTGGCGGTTGGGTATTATTTGTAAAAACGGTATTCTGGTTTAGCTCCAGCTCCTCCACAAAGTGTCAGAAGACAATTGTCGGTGTAGGCGATACCTAAGGTTCCATTCCCTCCGTTTATCTGTATCTCAATGTCGTTAGGCGCAGTGAACGTTCCTGGATTTATAGCAGCGTTTATGTTTCCAGTGCCGTATATATTTGAACTGATCAGGTTGATAAAAATGAAGGCTACAGTATGTCGTTTGATGGCATTTGATTTTTGTACATGAGGGGTATGATGGGGCGACATGTTTTCTCCTTGTGAAGTCCAATTGATTTAACTCGACTGCTATGAAAATTGGAGTCTGGACAAAACCGCATGAAAAAAGCCTCATGCAGTTTTGTTCAAAATTAATTCCAAGTCAAAACATTCTTCATTTTATACATCGAACAATAGAATAGTTGAAGTGGGTTTATTCGGCGCATAAAACAACGGTACAATGCGAATTTTTTCCGACAAGAAAAAGAATGAAGTACGGATGCTGTTTTATGCTGAATATGATTTTACCTGTTTTAAAAAATTTCCGCGAGCAGATTTATCAATTTTTTCCTTCACGTCGAGACGCAACCATGGAATTAGTTGATTCTTTATCAAGTAACAAAACGGCGCGTAGCGTTATGGAGCTATCCCTTAACCCAGTACATAGACG
>CAMBHM010000068.1 GCA_945867185.1 Legionella genomosp. 1 | reverse complement strand
GTAGTCCATAGAGCGGTCCCTGTTCGAAATTTTTATTACATCACTTGAAACGATTGTGTTATTATTGAAAACGATTTGAAACATATGCTCACGACATTGTAATTTAGAAGTAAGTTGATCGGAGTTTAGAAACAAATCGTTTTCAATTCATGTATTATAAAACACAACGTTTCGTTGTCAATGGATATTTAACATTAATTTGATATAGAGACACTATGGACATCAGAGAGCAAATCGGTAACCGAATCACGAAATCCAGGAAAGCGCTGGGGATCACCATCAAAGAATTGTCGACAAGAATAGGCACGTTATCTGCAGCACGAATCAGCAACTGGGAGCAAGGCACACGAAGTCCTGGCCCCATAGAAGCCAAGCAATTGGCAGAAGAGCTTCATGTCTCTGCGTCCTATATTCTGTGCCTAACGGAGAGTCCAGAGGGAGAGTTGTCGCTGACAGGCGGCAAGGGCACACGGTTTATACCCGTGCTTACGATGAAAGAGGCACCTCTCGCGAAAGAGTTATTGCAATCCAATGCAGAACACTCTTTGCTATTCGATGAACGAGAAAAAGCCGTGGTGGATCACTTCAATAAGACCCATCCCAGTGCTAGTTTGTATGCTGTGACGGTTGAAGACTCGAGCATGCAGGCCGAGTTTGGCCCTGGGGATCTTGTGATCGTTGATGCTGACAGAAACCCTAATCCAGGGGATCATGTGCTTGCCTGCTTCCCCGTGAAAAAACAAACCGTGTTGCGTAAGTATGGTGAGACTGAGGGGTGTTTGTTTCAGTTACTGGCGAATAATGAGTTGTGGGCTACGTTGAATGTGAAGGGGGAGGATGAAGTGGTGCTGTGTGGGGTTGTGGTTGAGCACCGGCGGTATTTATAAAGGTGAGTGGTAACGGATCATTTAAGGCTGAACTTTCTTTTAGTAGGTCTGCCGTGCTCGAGGATATGATGTTTCCCCATTGATCTAGTGATTCATTAGTCTATAGTATAAGTATTAGGAATTGATAAAGGGGTTATTATGTCAACAATCCCTCCGTCCGATGCGACCGAAGGTTTTTCGAGTCTTTCTGGCTTAGAGTCAGGCATTCATTCAAAAATAATTGATTTGGGTGTGAATTTAGAATACTTCAAAGATAGACGTGGCGCCTGCAAAGGCGTAACCATGGCTTGGTTGTCGGCCTGTCTGATGGGTGATGAACAAAAGGAAGTGTACGGCGCTATTATAAAAAAAATTAATGATGATGAGGGCGATGCCCTATTTAATAAAATCAAGACGATGAAGGCTAAAGCTAGTCGAAAAGAGGAATTAACTCATGAAGAAAAGGAACTGTTTCAGGTCCTTGCCTTTTATGAAAAAGTAGCACTCTACATGGACCCTGACAAGTATATTGAACTCTTCGGAAAGCCGCTTAATCAAGGTGACATCGGTGCTATATCCTCCCTTGCAACTGATAGTGGTAAAAGCTTGTTCGAAGCTTACTCCGAATCATGCATTTTCGATGAAGCCGAGCTGACAGCTTATTTAACTCAGCTCGTTGGCGCATTAGATCCGGGTACAGGTACCATTGCACTTTCAATAAGTAATCATAACCATAATCTGGGCCTAGCTTACAACACAATTAATCGGAGTTGGCAATTAATGGATATTAATCAGGGGGGGCCTAAAGTATTAAGTATAGAAGAGATCTCAAAAAGGATAATGGATGGATTTAATGTACCTTCACATTCTCCAAGGTTTGAGCATACTGGAATGTCAGTTCATGTGATCACCACTTCTAACAATGAAAAACGTGCTCAAGTAGAAAGCGAATTGAAGGCGTTTAAAAAAAGTTATCGTGCTGCACGAGAAACTCGCGCAGCAGAAATTGTAACCAGGGAAGGAACAGTTAATTTACTTTGGATTGCAGTGAGTATCGGCGATCGAGATACGCTCGAAATGTGCATAAATAACTGTCCTCCTGAGGCTCGACAAAAGATTTTTAACATAAGTTATTTAAATGTGACTCTACTTTGCGCAGCGGCGCAACATGGCGATGTTGAGGTAGTTAAGGCATTAATCAAGGCCCTAGACATTGATCTGAACAAGCCCACCGCATCTGGAGCCAGTCCACTTGCCATTGCGGCCATGAACGGACATATTGACATTGTTAAGGCATTGCTTGCTGCGCCAGGGATTAATGTTAACCAGTCAAACCCACTTGCCAGTGCGGTCAGGAACGGACATATTGGCATTGTTAAGGCATTGCTTGCTGCGCCAGGGATTAATGTTAACCAGTCAGACCTACTTTTCAATGCGGCTATGGGCGGACATATTGACGTTGTTAAAGCATTGCTTGAAGCTGGGGCAACATGGGATATTGATTTAGGGGACGATCGGATTAAACAGGCAACTTCAATTATTACACACCTAGAGCGTAAATTACCTTGTGATATTCTTTTAGAAGAATTGACTAGGCTTAGGAAGGAACTTATATATCCATCTTCATTTAAGAAAACTCTAAAGCGTATTGAAAAAGAATTGCAAAATTTAGTAATGAATTATGATTCTATCAATGAAACTTATCTGAAATTTGAGCGCTCTTTGAGTGAACTAACCCTTAAAAACAAGCCACCGAACTCCCTCATCTCTGACGAGTTGAATGCCATTAAATTGAAATTTGACAATGATACGGCTGAGCAGCGGATGGCTATTTATAGCGGGCGAAAAATCTAGACCATTTTTATAAAAAGTTAAGATATAATTTCTCGCTCAATTTCTGTTATCATTAAGCCACGGTACAGCCGGGGACGGCGATGACCGTGACGTGATTCCGGGCAGTTTTTGTTGCCCGAATCCTACACCCTGTTTATTCGAATCACGTCTCCAAATATCCCGGGGTTTGGGGCAGAGCCCCATTACACACAATAGCGCGATAGCGCACCATTTAGTGCAATATTTTTCCATGAATCTCGCTGGGTGTTCGCCCATTGAGACTCTGGTGCGGTCTTTCGTAATTGTAAAACCGGTAGTATTCTCTTATCGCATCCCTTACTGAGACTACGTTTCCCCACTCCTGTAGGTATACGCATTCATACTTTGTTGATCGCCAAAGACGTTCAACAAAGATATTGTCTGCCCAGCGGCCTTTGCCGTCCATGCTGATATCAATCTGATACTTTTTAAGAACATCAGTGAAATCTTTGCTTGTAAACTGCGATCCCTGATCGGTGTTAAATATATCACAACGTGAGTGAGCCAATACTCGCTCAAGCGTTTCCACACAAAAATCAGCCTCCATATTGATGCTGAGCTGCCAATCCAGTACAAAACGGCTGTACCAGTCTATGACCGCGATTAAATACACAAACCCGTGTTTCAGCCGAATGTAGGTTATATCCGTGCTGAAAATCTGACATGGTCGTACAATCTCGACGTCATGTAACAGATATGGATACACCTTATGCTCCGGGTGCGGTTTACTCGTATGCGGGCCTGGTGCAAGTGACTGCAGCCCCATATGCTCGTAGGCCCATCGTGTCTCATGGCGCTTACATGGCTGATTGTGCAAGGAAATATAATCGCTCATTTGCCTTGTACCAAAAAACGGGTATTTCGTGTAAATTTCATCGACCAAGCGTAGCAATGCCAGCTGCTCATCGCTGAACACTTTGAGCCGTGGTGCATAATAAACACTGGAACGGCTTAGATCCAGTGTTTCACACTGTTGGCGCACCGATAACAAGGGATGGCTGGTTTCAATCCAGCCGAGTCGATCATCCACGGAACACCTCAGACTTTTTTTTTAAAAAATCATTTTCTACTTTTAAACGGCCAATTTGTTCATATAATTCACCAAGTTGGTTTTCATAATCAGTAGTCTCCGATTTGTTCTTGTCACTAAATAAATCCGGAAACAGCGCCAGCGCTTGTTTTTTCCATGCATTAATTTGAGTCGCATGGGCGCCATACTTTGAGCTAATTTGTGCTAATGTTAGTTCGCCTTTAATCGCCTCCAGTGCAATTTTCGCTTTTTCTGCTGGAGTGTATTTTTTACGCTTTTCGCTCATTATTGTAACCTCGTTTATGAGCGAGGATTATATCTTAATTACCCTGCTTTAGTGGTCCGAATTTCTTGACCCACTATACTTTTCACATGTTTCAGTAAACGAAAACAGTTGATCAAAAAAACCTGACATGTTTAGGAAACCAATGGGTTTGTTCAATACCCCAATTTTGATGGCGTTCCATGTCTCGAAAGCTTCTTCCAAGGTGCCCAAGCCGCCAGGCATGACTACGAAGAGATCTGCAAGGGATTGCATCATGCGTTTTCTTTCTTGCATGGAGTCGACAACATGTAATTTATCCAATGTAGAGGGTGGTTTTTCTTTTGCAATGAGCTGCTGAGTAATGACACCAATGACTTTGCCACCTTGATGTTTGACCGTATTGGCTAAAAGGCCCATTAAGCCCAGACTGGATCCGCCATAAATTAAGGTTGATCCCGAGTCGGCGATTTTCTGGCCTAATAGGATGACTGCTTCTCTAAATGCAATGCTGTTGCCGCAACTGGCACCTAAATATACGCAGATTGAGCTCATCCAAGGTCCTTGGTTAATTTTAAAACACGTAAAGATATCTTATTTGGATGGGAATTGGAATACGTAGAAAATACCCCTCTAGAATTAGAGAAGGAATGGCGCATGCTTCAATGCCGCGAGGTATGGTCTTGAAAATCAATGAGTTTAAGTTGTTTTCAGTGAGATTGACCATCATTTTAAGCACACATTTTAATGTGCACTATTTTAGAACGCTTGTCCTTGGTGTTAAAAAAGAGCTTGCTCTTTTGGAAGTTATTAAAAAAATCGGCTTGTTGGTTTTTTGTTTTTGCTTGCGTTTGTTCAATCATAAACAATCGTAATACTTGTTCAGTATTTTCGTTCATGCTCGTCATATCGTTTCCTTTTTTTTCCCATTTACTAACAGCTGCGTGCGATTCATGAACGACTTTTTCGCCAAACTCTCGCAGGGGCATTGAAAAGTAAGAGCGGATAAATTTAACCTGACTACCCGTTAACCTGCTTTCCTGCGTAGCAAGTTTTTTGATGGCTTCCTCAGCAACTTGGTGAACATCAATCTTAGGGATCCACTCACCATCAAGGTTTATCATGGTTACATTTTCCAGCTCAATAGGGAATCCAAGGCCTTCATATAGGACTATTTGTTCGGTTTTTGTTTTCATGACACATCGCTCCTAGCGAAGATTAATAACGGTAATAATGGGCATAAGATTGTCCGTGAATGTAATGATAATTCTAATCTTGTTGCCATCTATATCTGTTCCCTCGATGCAATATTTCCAATCTTCTGGCCTTTCGTTTGGATACTGAGCTTCATAAGAGTCCTTGCTTTTATTTCGGCATCTGTTGTAGCCAGGCTTGCCCTCTAGAACCCCAAGAACATCAAGGTCTGATATGTTCCGTTCTTGTTGCCTCTGTCTTGCATGATTTAAAAAAATATAACTGCCTTCCTTTACTTTTTCCTCTATCAGAGAAAAAAGGGTGTTGTCCGTCTTCTTTAAAGGCTTTGCAGACATTATTTAAGGTCCTTATGGTTATTGTAGCCTCTGTAAACTCAGTTTACAATACTGCCTGTTTGAATTTGAACCTTTGAATTTTTGAGTGCTTACAGGGCGGTAGCAAGATTAAATACATCGATATCAACAAGACCACAAATATAAACAGCCCATTGTTCTAGGGCATCTTTCCGTTGTGGCAGCATTTCATTTTTATTATAAGTTGCCATGATTCTTGGCATTTTATGGCCTAAGCATTTTTCAATGACCACTGGATCAACATTTAGTTTCTCACCGAGTTGAGTAGCAAAGGTTCGTCGCAAATCATGGGCTGTCCATTCGGGGATGCCAATTTTATTTTGGACGCGCCTAATTGCTCTGGGAAGGGCGTTCTTGTCTAGTGGGTGATCTTTAATCAGGCCAGCAAGCACAAAGGGAGAGTTGCTCACTGCTTTCAATTCCGTAAGTAGGGATTTTGTTAGATCAGTTAGATGAATTTTGACCGTTATCGCGCCTTTGGTATGCTCTGGGGGGATCGTCCATAGTGAGTTTTCAAAATCAAATTGGCTCCAACGGGATAAACGTATTTCAGCTGTTCTGACCCCAGTCAGTATCATTAATTTGATGGCATTTTTTGTTTGTAAAAACATTTGACACGGTTCAGAATCTAAAAAGTGCCAAATGGCTTTGATCTCTGCAGCAATTAAAAAACGCTCACGCGGTTTTTCAACGCCGCCTATATTTCGGGCCCTGATACTGGCTGCTGGATTTTGAGGAATACTGCCACGACTAACAGCATAGTTAAATGCTTGTTTCAAAGAACTAAGAATTCGGTTGGCGTGAATCGGTGCGCCACGATGAACGATAGCGTCCAGTGCGTGGGTTATATCGATAGGCTTAACCTTGTCAATTTCCAAATGCCCTAAAAGAGGGGTGATGTCGGCATCAATTTGTTGTCTTATTTGGAGTGGTTGCTTGCGGTTTTTTACAACATAATTATGGTACCAAGCTTCAAAAAGTTTTGTGACGTTGTCATTCTTCTTTTCATCTTCAAGTTGCATGGTTTGTCTGGGTGTTTTGCCTGAGCGTTTTAATTCAGACAACGCCACGAATATTTTTCTGGCAGCAGCAAGGGGCACATTGGGATAGTGTCCGATGCTGATTTTATCGGTTTTCCCGTCTATTTTATAGCGGTAGATCCACGTTTTTAGTTGATTGGGTGAGACACGCATGCCGAAGCCGCCCCCTTCGTATTCTTCATAGCGCTTATCTTTGCTTTTTAGGTTTTTAATATAGGTGTCAGTAAAATTATTCATGCTTGATTATCCATTCTTGGGTACACTTTTGGGTACACTTAATTGTGTGCTGCTTTGAGATCCATTGCAATAGTTTGATGCAGCAAAAACATATAAGATTATGATATACATGGTAATAATGAATACGGATAATAGCGGTTGATATTGTATGATATCGGTGTAAAATAGCTTCGTAATCAATAGGTCCGGCGTTCGATTCGCCGCAACGGCACCAGTGGTGGCAAGGCTTCCAGAAAATAATCTTAAAAATAAAAAACACTTTGGTACCGTTCTTGGTACCGATTCATAAATGTAATTGGTTGATATCGGTTGTAATGCCTTGATGCGCTATAGAGAATAAAGAATCATGGGCTCTTTCCCATTTGCGGGGGCACTTTCTCAAGCGCATAACACTCAATTCGACACATCCTAATGATTGAAATTATTTCGGAGATTTCTTTGATGTTTGGTGAAGAAAAGAAAGCACTCACTACTGTGAAAAGGGTCGAGGAAAGCCTAATGTTCCGAGGAAAATGGCTATGTATATTGCACGTAAATATGGAGATTATCGATTGCAGGAAATAGCAGAGGCCTTTGGACTAAGGCATTACGGTGGTGTTTCTTCTACCCTTCATTTTTTTGCGCAAGAGCCGCATAATGATCCCAGCCTTAAAATGAGTATTTGCGATGTTATGC
>CAMBHM010000067.1 GCA_945867185.1 Legionella genomosp. 1 | reverse complement strand
AGATTGTCCGAATGGTTTCGCATATCGGTGGCTCCAAAAACTTAGAAGCCGTTGCTACTCACCTAGGCGCCCTTCGAGGTGTAGGATTTCAAGCTGAACAGATTGTCCGAATGGTTTCGCATCACGGGGGCTCCAGAAACTTAGAAGCCGTTACCTCTCACCTAGACGTCCTTCGAGGTTTAGGATTTCAAGCTGAACAGATTGTCCGAGTGGTTTCGCATATCGGGGGCTCCAAAAACTTAGAAGCCGTTGCCACTCACCTAGACGCCCTTCGAGGTCTAGGATTTCAAGCTGAACAGATTGTTCGAATGGTTTCGCATCATGGTGGCTCCAAAAACTTAGAAGCCGTTACCGCTCACCTAGACGCCCTTCGAGGTTTAGGATTTCAAGCTGAACAGATTGTCCAAATTGTTTCTCATGGCGGTGGCTCCAAAAACTTAGAAGCCGTTGCTACTCACTTAGTCACCCTTCGATGTTTAGGATTAGGTCCAGAACAAATTGTTCACATGGTCTCTCGCAGCGGCGGCTCCTTGAATCTGGAAGTGATTATAAAATACCAACCGGAGCTAGAAGCATTAGAGATAACCGAAAGAACCGTTGTATCCAAAAGAGATCGCGGTGATCTTCGTGCGCGGATTGCTACTAAAATCTTCGGGTTCTTCGAAACCAATTTATCCTCAAGAACAGAAGATGATATTGTAACAGAGAATCTTGCTAAAAAATCGAGGGTTGGATAACCCCAATAATAGTGCCCCGTTCTGCTGGATAATTCGGTTGCGAAACTGAAAACACAAACAAAACGGGAGCGTTCCTGTGATGTTTTGTGGTTTCGCAACCCCATTACATTCAACAGGAGATCGCAGTGGTATAGGGACGATGACTTCGCGCGTATCTATTTCAATGGGGGTATTTTTAATGCTAATTGCAGCATCTGAATGCGTTGCTGTCCGGTCGCGAGAGATGCTTTTTTTAGTACCGGTGCTTTACAGGGTAGAAATAAGAACTTTTTAAATAGTCGAACATCATGTGTTCTAGGTTCAACGCCGTTTTTTAAAAAGCTCGCGCTTGATAGCACGCCGAGTTATACTTCTAGAGGGTCAAACGGTCATCATAGAACCTTCAAGGAGAACATATCATGGAATCAAGTTTTTTACCCACGGTGGTTGGTTGGTATCTGGCTTTATTTGGCCTGCTCATGCTGGTTAAGCATGAGTTTGTTAAATCAGCGATGGAAGATGTTTTGGCGCAACGGGGGCTGTATTTTGTGTTGGCGCTTCTGACGTTTGTTATAGGGTTGCTTGTGGTGGTTAGCCATAACGTCTGGACAAAGGATTGGCAAGTTGCTATCACTATATTTGGCTGGGCACTATTGGTCGGTGGATTGGTTCGTTTGTATTTCTCTGAAGCCGTGCATAAATCGGCACGGGATTTTTTAAAGGCTCCGGCGAAGTTGAAAATAATAGGGGCTGTATTCCTAGCGATTGGTGTGTATTTGTTGATCCATGTGTATTATTTTAAATAATTAAGGCAGTAGGTTCCTGCGCGATCCTTACTTATCTAAAGTACAGTAAATTAAGGTTTCCTTAATAATTATTGCTTAGGATATCGAAGCGAGTAATATGAGGAAACCATCAGTGTTTTTTGAAGCGTTAGGTCAGGAATTTTTAGACAACATCAAGCGAATAACGTTCACAGAACGGCAACGACGCGCTGAAACGAAAATGAATCAATTGATTCGAATTAGAGATTTAGTGGTTTTTTCAAGTTCTGGTAGTGGTTGTGGTGAAGCAAGCGTGCACAGCAACAAATACACCCCTTTGTATTCTAGTGCCATAAGGCTTCGCGCCCACATTGCTTTTTTGTTTGATTTAGTCAGTGGCGATCATCGTATTAATTATTGTACGAGAAGGGAGCACGGCGGCTATTTGTTAAAACGTGGTAAAGAAAATCATATCACCCGTTTGTCGACAGCTGAGTTTTTTTTTACGCAGATGAACCATTAACGCTTGAGGCGTTCGAAGTCCTCGCGCGTGATATAGAGGCCATGGCTTTAGAAAATTTAGAGCCTAACGTACATGTTTTATTGAGCTCTTTTGCGGTTCGGGGGCGCTGTACCGTGCGGATACTTGACTCAGAGCCTTCTGCACTGGATAAACAATGTGTTCAATCAAAAGAGGTTCTTTTGATTGTTTCTGTGGGAGGGGCGTATCACTTAGGGTTTTGCAATGCACAAGGCCTATATGAACAACAGCTCATTAGAAGTGAGGAAATACTTAGTATTTTAATCCGTTATAAAGCGGGTGATGTGATACATCATACGGAACATGCTGATCAAATGAATGCGCTGTTACACCCTTCATTAAGGCTCAATGTGCCGTTGATGAATATGGTTTTTTACGTCGAGGGTGGTCCGTCTCCGGTTGTTCGCGTATTTGCAAAAAATACTGCCTCTGGCATTGATCCCGTGTACTTAAGTTATGCCGTGCCACTGAGGCTGTTTTCTAATGACGAGAGTTTTGAATTCCCCGCTTCTCACGCCGATTTCTCTGCTCATCATAATACCATTATTCCGACAGGTAGTCTTTTTGAGTTCGTCACTCAAGGCGGTGCACGGTGTATCCAAGCCATTGATATTTGTCGTGATCACGTGATGCAACATAGCCTTGTTCTCTTTTTGAGACGTATCGTTAGCGAGACCTTTTCAAATGATCTGATATATGACCAGATTGAACACTGTATCACTTCGAACAGCATCAGTGCGTGCAAAGAAAGCACCATCTCAACACGTGCGCTTCGGGTTGATCCACGACGCGACAGCACTTACACTCATCCGTCGAGCGCGGGTCAACTGCTTTTACCGGCTGCCTCTCTGAATGAGATGCTCTCAAAATCCTATCCATATATGAATGTATTGGAGCGGGCTAATGGTTATGATATTAAGAATCCACCCTTTGGATCAAACTTCAGTATCGATGTTTTAGAAGAAAGATCGGCTATGAGATGTCGTGGAATTTATGAAACCGGTATTGGCCGGCATAATCATCGAATAAGAGAACGGCTTCGCTTTTTTGCAACGAGCCAGGGGTGGATGCCCGATCATGCACCAGGCCATGTGGAGCCTGGCTTTTGGGGGAATTTTTTCAATGCTGATAAGCACGAGGAAGCGTTATGTACATCCGCTGATGAGGCAACACTTATACGGATGTTGGATTTAAGGGATCACGGCGGGAGTACACTGTTGCATTGGGCCGCGCGTAACATGAGTAAGCGTGCGCTAAGTACGTTGTTGTTAAAACTGCCTGTGACGCATCTCCTCAACGCTGTGATGAAACAGAATAGTCAAAATGACACTATCTTGTTTGACCTGTTTGAGCGCACACCCACTGTCTTGGTGAGAGTTTTAAACGCTTTGACTGCATCTAAGCGCCTTCTCCTTCTTCAAGAAAAAAATCGACGTGAGGAGACGCTTTTAGAATTATGGCTTCGTAAAATAAGTATACGGGAGGCCATTTTGGTCTATGACGAGGCGTTGATGTTGCTTCCTACATTGATACACACAGCCGCCGATTTGAGGGATTTCTTGAGGCGGCTTCCTTCCGAGCAAGTGACCCGCCTGTTTTCTATCTTAGAACCTATGATAGTGAGCCATATTGACTCGCGAGTGTCTTTGGTTATGGTTCTCCAGTACTTGTCGCCTGAGCATCGTGGGAGAGTATGTCGACTTGTCTTAGTAGGATCCGCTCGTTGGTTAATAGCGGAGGCAGATGTGCGCGCTGTTTGTAATTTGCTGATGCCAGAAGACCGTAGGATGTTCATTGATGGGCTGAGCAGAGAAAACATAAAGTCGAAAGTACAAGGACCTATGACTATGCGACACATTGGCAGAGAGGATAGATTGGGAGATGCAGCAGCGCTTAGTAAAAGGCTTAATAGTCAGAGTAAGTTGATCGATGAAGAAATGTGTGATGGACGAACTCCTTCATGAAAGTCAGGTGTCTATCTAACTGATTTGATTAATGGGGTTCCCTTGCTCAAAAGCCGTCATATTACTAATAGTTGTTTTAACAATATTTTCAATTGCTTCCTGAGTCAAGAATGCTTGATGTGGCGTAATAATAACATTAGGCAATGAGCGCAACTTTAAAAATAATTCATCATGAATTGTTTCACCCAGATGATCTTTGAAAAACAAACCCTGTTCTTTTTCATATACATCCAAACCTGCATATCCAAGATTGCCTGATTCAAGCGCTTTAATTAATGCTTGAGTTTCACATAATGCCCCGCGACCCGTATTAATCAGCATGGCGTTTTTTTTCACTTTAGCAGATGTTTTCTCATCTATTAGATGCATTGTTTGATCATTTAATGGGCAGTGAAGGCTGATAATATCTGATTCACTTAATAAGTAATCGATCGAAACATAATTAACATTTAAATTCCTGCAAATATCATTGGGTTCTGGATCCACAGCAAGCAACCGACACCCAAACCCATTCATGATTCTAATAAAAGCAGTTCCTATATTGCCTGTACCAATAACACCTACCGTCTTTTTATAAAGATTAAATCCCACCAAGTTATCTAACGAGAAATTATTGTCTAAGCCTTGCAAATAGGATGTAAGGATTTTTCGGTTTAATATTAAAATCAAGGTCACAGCAAATTCTGCAATAGCTTCAGGGGAGTATTTTGGTACACGAACAACGGTTATTCCAGCCAACCGTGCGGCAGCTAAATCCACATGATCAAATCCAGCTGAGCGCAATGCAATTAATTTAATGCTATAGGCTGCTAATGTGTTAATAATGTCTTTATTTAAACAATCAGTTACAAAGCAACACAGCGCATCACATCCTTTTGCTTTTTCAATTGTTGTCTTTGATAGCGCCTCTGTCACAAAAACAAGCTCATGTTTGTGACCCATCGTGGTAAAAAGGGGTTTCTCATAATCCTTGATATTGTATATCGCTACCTTCATAGAGGTACTCCTGTTTTTCTGAAACAACGTTGCTAAATTTTTGGCGTGTCATCAGAATTGTTGTCATGCTAGCTCATGCTTATCCAAATACTCAGGCACCAGGCAACGCCAGTTAAATTGTAGCTCAATTTTTTCTTTAAGTGCATTTGCCGACTCTTTTTCCCCATGAGTAATAAACGTTTTTCGAGGTGATTTTTTCAGATGACCTAACCACGACAATATTTCCTCATAATCCGCATGAGCAGATGTGCTCTCCAGCTGAATAACTTCTGCGTGAACAGAGACTATTTGGCCATACATTTTTAATTCTTTCTCACCTCGAACCATGCGATCACCACGGGTACCACCAGCCTGATAGCCACTAAATAAAATTGTATTTTTATGGTTCGGCGCATAGTTTTTTATATGATGCACCACGCGCCCCCCAGTTGCCATACCGCTGGCAGAGAGGATGATCATCGGCATTCTCTGATCTCGAAGTGCAATAGATTCCTCTACAGAGCGAATATATTGAGCAACACCACAAACATCAGCGCACTGTTGGCGGGTTAACCGATTTTCACCCGCATGCTGCACAAAAATATCTGTGGCGTTGGTTGCCATGGGGCTGTCAACGAAAACCGGAATATCGAAAATTTCTTTTTTAGATTTCAATTGCTGGATATAATACAACAGGGCTTGCGTTCGACCGACTGCAAAAGCTGGGATTAAAATAGTTCCACCACGTTTGGCCGTGCGATTAATAATATCTTTTAATTGTATTTCAGGATCGATTTTATCATGCAAGCGATCGCCATAAGTTGATTCAACAACCAAATAATCCGACTCAGGTGGATTTTGTGGTGGATTCATCACAGGATCAACATAGCGGCCTAAGTCACCTGAAAAAAGTACAGAAACACCCTCGTGTTTCAGTCTAATGAATGATGCACCTAGAATATGACCCGCATAATGAAAACTTGAATAAAACCCTTCATGAATCTTGAACGGTTTATCAAACGCTACTGTTTTAAAATAATTAAGTGATATCTCCGCTTCTGCTCGAGTGTAGAGCGGTTCAGCCGGGCGGTGTTTCGAGTAGCCTTTAAGATTGGCATAGCGTGCTTCTTCTTCCTGAAGGTGACCACTATCTGGCAATAGTATTTTACACAAATCTCTCGTGGCTTCTGTACAAATAATTTTTCCACGAAATCCATGTTTAACAAACAAGGGGATATAACCACTATGATCAATATGCGCATGCGTTAACAACACATAATCAACCGTTGCCGGATCGATTGGTAATGGAGCCCAATTTCGCAACCGAAGCTCTTTATATCCTTGAAAAAGACCACAATCAACCAATACACGTACTTGGCCTGTTTGTATTAAATACTTTGACCCAGTAACGGTCTGTGTTGCGCCCAAAAACTGAATATCCATGATTAAATATCCCTATTGTCTGATAGTATTCAGTATACGTGGGAAATCATACATTCGCCTCCATAACCTTTTATGTGTTTGCTTTGTAATGTATCCTTTTTACAGAAGCAATCAAATCAGGACGTTTATTTTTGGATAGCACCTCAAGTAGCCTAAAGTTAGTGAGATTGGGTATCGATACGCAACAGGAGTTGATTGTATTTGTCCCTGCAAATTGCTTTATCTATAAATCAGAAGGGTTTGAAGCGGCCACACAAATTGTTGTATCGCTTAATAATCATGCCATTGTAGCCACTCTCAATATTGTTCAGTCTGATATCTTAAAAGGGTGTGAGGCTAGCTTATCAGAGAGTGCGTGGGAACGAATTGGTGCAGTAGAAGGAGATTATATTCGATTATCGCATTTTCCACCATTAACCTCGCTGGGCTATGTGCGTTCCAAAATACATGGAAATAAGCTCATTTCGCACGAATTTGAAGCGATTATTAATGATATTGTGGCTGGAAACTACTCAAATATTCATTTGGCCAGCTTCATCACAGCATGCGCTCACGACAATCTAAGTATTCAAGAAATTGTTTATTTAACGAAGGCCATGATTAATGTAGGTGAGCAATTGCATTGGGATAGCGCTGTGATTGTTGACAAACACAGCGTGGGTGGGATCCCTGGAAATAGAACAACACCCATTGTTGTCGCCATTGTTGCAGCCGCAGGCCTCATCATTCCAAAAACATCGTCCCGCGCCATCACATCGCCCGCAGGTACCGCTGATACCATCGAAACCATGACAAAAGTGAATCTAAGCGCTTCTGATATTCAAGCCGTTGTTGCGCGTGAAGGTGGGTGTATGGTTTGGGGGGGCGCGTTGGGATTAAGTCCGGCTGATGACATCCTGATTAGAGTGGAGCGTGTATTAGATCTCGATCCAGTAGGACAAATGATAGCGTCAGTTCTCTCAAAAAAAGCAGCGATTGGTGCCACGCACGTTGTCATTGACATCCCGGTTGGCCCTACAGCAAAGATTCGTTCAAGCCATGACTTTCTGAAACTTAAAGATTATTTTTCTCGCGTTGGTAAGGCACTTGGTCTACACATCTATACTTTAGAGTCAGATGGAAATCAACCTTTAGGACAAGGGATTGGCCCCTCTTTGGAAGCAAAAGATATTTTGGCAGTGCTTCGTAACGATAAAAATGCGCCTGTGGATTTAAAAGAAAAAGCCA
>CAMBHM010000066.1 GCA_945867185.1 Legionella genomosp. 1 | reverse complement strand
GCTGCACGCCCCTTCAAGCGTTCTAAGTCTTTCTTCGGGATATCCATTGGATTCGGATACCGAGCGCTTATCTTTTCTTGTGCCTCTGTCAATAGCTGAGCCTGATGAACCAGCTTGCTAACTGATTCATATCGCGCACAAATAACCTCATACTCTTTGGGACCCATCGAAGTTTGGATCCCTGCTTGGATGCGTTCAAGATCCTTCTCTAACTCATCAGCAGCGCTCTTAAAAAATTGAATTGTTGCAGATGACAGAAGCGATGATCCACTCAGCCCTGGCGTTTCTCGAGGTATTGAAAGAAACAAACACTCACGACGAGTCGCACTGATAACCGCATTTAATTGATCTAATTCTTGTGGTGTAGGCATGATAAATCCTCAAAGTTAGTCAAGTATGCTGTAATTATATACAGTACGAACCGGTCTGTCAAAAAAGACTAACCTTGCAACTGGCGGGGTACCCTTAAAATAGGAGGCTGTGACAGTCCCTATTGCGCGCACTACCCGCCGCCTTCCTCTCCTCAGCCATCGCCTTCTGGTTTTGGTTTTGTACCCTCGCCTTCAATCTCTCCACCTCTAAGCCCTTTCATAGCCCCATATTTTTCTTTGATTTTGTTACCGGCTTTACCCATGGCAGCAGTCGCTTGTTTTTCAGATTGCGCTTGCCCTCCAGAGGTTTCTTTGCCAGACTCAGTGATTTTTTGTTTCGCCTGATCGCCCCATTGCGCCGCTTCTGCTCCAGCCTGCTCCGGTTGTCCCCCTATCCAACGCAACACTTTATCAGGCAAAACAGCGATCAGAGTGAATGCTTTTTCAACGATCGTCAGATACATCATCATATAAATAAGCATGGCAAAAAAGAAAGCGAAGAAACCGGCCCAATTCGAGTATCCCCCGCCCACCGCTATACTGAGACCAGAAGTCGGATCCCCTATCACCACGGGAGTCGCGGTCGTTGGAAATAATTCTCCATTTTGTGAGAAAGAGATAGCACGTTGAAACCCTGCGTTCATGACCCAAATACCCACATAAGAAAGAATGATCCCTGAAACATATCCTATGATCATCATGGCCGGTCTTAAAAAGACGTTCATCAAGATCATGATCGCATTCTCAGCTTTCCCAAATGCATCATGACCCTCCGGGTGCGTCACACCCAATGCAATAAGGGGACCTGCAACAATGGCTTCCACCACAGCCATCAACCAAGCAATCGCACCAAATGTAAAAATCATATAGGGCAACAGCGGGATGTAATAAGCGGCTAAGAACCCGACCCCCACCATCGCACCTAACCAAGTCATCACAATAGGCATCACGATTCCGAGCAACGCCAAAACGCCCACCCCTACAATGGGAATTGCCGCAGCGAGTGCCGTCAAGGTCATCATTTGAATCCACAGTTCCCCTGCAAAATTGATATAATACGTTCCCATTTGTGCAAGCGCCACAATGGGATTGGTTCCAGGCGTATTGATTAAAGCGATCCCCGTCTGAAAAATAGAAGCTATCCCTGCCATGGGGTACATCACCAAGACTTCAATCAAAAAATTACAAGCTTCAGCAAAGGCCTCCAACATGTCGTTGAATACGACCAAGAGCAATTTATTATAAAAAATATCCCCAAGACCTCGGCCGACACACCAGCAGCCCAAGATTCCCCAGTCCCATGCTCCACAGGGGAATACTTTAGGCTGTCCTGTATAGGTCATCGGTGTGTTTTCCACTTTAATCAGGGGAATAAACGTAATCGGGGTCATGCCTGGCTGGCCTGGTAATCTAAATATCGTCGCGTTATTGATGTACCCATAGACCGTTGAAGCATTGTTCCCTGTAGTCGCATACCGTATCATCTGAACGAATTTGGTCGGAGCTACACCATCCCCAGTGATCAAATCAACAACGGGTTGAATTCTAGACATTGATTCTTTTTGATCTTTTCCAAGTAAAAAGCAGACTGGATAATTCCAACAATGATCTGTATTAAAATAGTTTAAGAGCCATGCGATATCAAACGTACTTTTATCCATCCCTGTATCTGCATCCTGTAAACTCGAAGCTTCCGCTGCATTACCATTGAGCATGATCAGATCAAAATAATAACTACCCGCCGTGATCCATCCGCGGGCCATCGATTCGTTGATAAACTCATAGTGTTTTGCCGGATCGAGTGACCGCGACTGATTGATTAGATTCAGCGTGGTCTGCATGATTTCATTATATCCATCCAGTGCCGTTAAAAACTCGGGGCCATTGAATAAAGCAGCGCTCCCACCGTCGGAACCCCAGGTAAAACACGCTGTATTAGAGGTATCTCCACACGGATTACCAGATAGATCTCGGGGGACCCCGAACGCCTCAATAGCCCATGGCACGGCAGGCGATGCACCCGGCATGGGGTTATTCGTCAGCACCGGATCATTATTCACGATAACTTGTGCGATACTCTGCAAGGAGCTCACGAGTTGCTGAAGCGCAATGGTACGAGACATCATCAACGTTTGCAGATCATCTGGAGTCAGTCCAGGGATATACCTCTTTATCTGATCAATGACCGTTGAGTCGATTGCTTTCCAAGTCAATGTACCACAAACTCCTGACATTGAGCTGTATAAACCTGACTCAAAATCAGGCATCTTCAGTCGATATAAATCGTCCCCTGGCCCACTTTGACAGGACTGTGGATATCGTGGGTTACAAGGAACGAAAGAAGGCTGGTGGGATTGTTGATAGGCCGCGACATTGAGTGTTGATAAAAAATCAGGCACCTGACCACTGTTACAAATGCCTCGCCAATAATCCCCCAGGGGAGCCGGAGGAAAATAATAACAAGGGCCTGTCTTAGAGGCTTTTTCCAACAAATAGCCCTGCAATTGTTTTTCTAATTGGCGCTGTAGTCCCAACATACACACTTGCCCAACCAGGATAACTTGGGCTGCCTGCGGTACGTCTGCCGACAGTGAACCAATGAGTGCATCGGTAGGACTAGGTTGTACCCGTACAATAACACCTCCTTTACTCAGATACTGCAGCGCCGCATCCCAGACTTTGTCTGCAGCCCCCACCCCTTGTACGACGACCCACATTATAAAAATTTGCATCAAACAATACCCTGAGGCCTTTGGGATCAACAACGCAAGGCCCACCGTAGAACGCACTGGGATCCAAATAGAAGACCATTTTTGGCCCAACATTTGGCCCTCGTGTGCTGTATTCATGGTGGAGACCATCAAGGTATACATGATGATGATCCCACCTAAAGCAAGAACGGCTGAGTTGAATATCATGAACATAGTACCCATGATTTGATTGCCATTTCCCTGTAGGATGCCATCCACCGTTCCAAAGATGTTGGTCAAAAAAATCACTGAGTAGTCCGTAGCCGGAGGCGAGAAACTCATTGAGCCTGGATCAGCCAACACCAAGACAGGTACCATCATGAGCAACATCAGCATCCATTGCCTCATCGCTTTCCCCTCAAGAGTCCCTGTTTATACCAAGTTTCTATCGAACACCCCAACGTGCGCGTTTTGATTTGGAAATACCAAAAGTGATACCTAAATGCAAACGTCAACACAACACAGGTGATAACCAAACCGACCACTCCGCCACGCCACTGAAAGTGATAAAAATAATAACAAGACAGACCAAACACAAGAAGCGCCAGTAGCAACATCATACGAGTCAAGCGCAACAATCCTTTTTCACGAACCTGCAGATCAGCTTCTGATAACCCAAGTCTCATTTGTGCGGCCTGAAAAGACTCTTTTGCTGTCTGTTTCTGAGGGACAACATACGCTGCTATCCCTTTCCCTATATATAAAGAGAAAGCTTTCATTCGATCCCAGTCGAACCACAACCGCAGGTTCACCGCGGCTTTCAATATAGCGCCTACCTTTGAACCCGATTTTTTTTTCATGGCAGCAGCTCTTGTTCCCTAGACATTTCATAGTCATACTATATGATACAAATGAGCGACGCTGCAATCTATCCCTGTCAGGGTCGTAAAAAAAGAGTAAACCATGCCCGATCTGAGTCATGAAGCTGCTGCACAATATTGGAGTGATTACATTGATCCCATGATTTATCGTGTGATCACTTTTATGGAAAGCGTTGAAGAGTGGACCCTCGATGGCGACCCGCAACTTGAACAAGCCATTGCACAATTGGGTAGAGAGCTAGACGACATTGCCCAAGTTGATCTTGGCTTGTTATCACAAGAAGATGCTTTCATTCGTCTTGTAGGAAATATCAAATCAAGTCGTGGCTTACGCTTGTTACAAGCCCTCGATACAGCACATCCAGGCAGTGCTTCCAAAATATTGATTCACGCAGAAGAAACAACGACAGGCCCTCATGATGCGGCTGGTTTTTTTCTAAAACGTAATATTGTTTTCGAACGCCTAAGGCTATTAGGGCGTGTTTTCTCAGACTACCGACTACAACTTGTGTCGCGTGCATTGGAAGGGGAAGAGTAATGAAACGAATCAGCCGTTGGGGGCTTGCATTGCTCAGTGCTGCTTTACCTATCACCGCCGTACAATCTGCTGAGGCGGTCAGCAGTGGCGACTCCTCCGGCACGGAGGATCTAACCTCTTATGTGTTGAATTTAGGCGCTTATCTTGGCTTTGACTTGAGCCAACAACCCAAAGCGGCGCTGACAACTACTTTGTTAGAGGCCACCACCACACAATTATTAAGCACATCAGGATTGCCCTTTTTCACAACGATGTTCGATGCCTTCATGGGTTCAAGTCCTATCAATACGCTACTCGCTCAATTCGTACCCGACACAGGCTCACCACTGAACGCTTTTGCCAATGCCACTTTCAAAAACTATAACAACCCCTCCTCACAAGGCTCCTTATCAAGCCTCTCAGGCATCGATCAAGCCTTGAGCACTGGCACCAACCAATCAACCTATCAATCCGATCCAACGAACCAGGCCATTTTAAATCTACTAAGCACCCCCAGTTCAAGCTATTGCATGGACAACAGAGAAACTATATGGACGGGTGGCAAAGTCGATGGATCGCCCGGAACCTACCCCACTTGTACCTTTTTATTCAGCACACAAGTCATGAATAATGTTTTAGGACCCTACCCTGATCCGCAATCTTTTTTTTCACCGACGTCCCTACAACCTATCATCAGCCAACTCAATGCCAATACGTTACTCGGCCCCTTACTATACACCACGACACCGACATCCCAAGGGGGGGCCCAATCCACCGGATTACCGGCTCAGAATCAAGCCCAACAAGCCGCTGATTTCGTACGTTACGTCACTGGCAGCGCACTCGGGCTATCCTTGCCCACGCTCAAGGAATACAGATCCATCTTCGAAGACGCGATGAACTTTGGAAAAACCGTACCGCTTAACGCACAAGTCACTGCTCAAGCACGATTGAGCTCGTACCTTTTACAACTTCGAACAATCACTGCACAAACATCTGTTGGACTCAGTAATATTTATGGGATGCTCTCCAAAAGAATACCGCAACAGTATTCCGATTCAGCACCAGCCACTAGCCAGGCCCTCAATGAATTCACGATGGCCACTTGGCGGCTATTCAATCCAAGTGGAGATGCCAATACCCAATGGCTCAATCAAGTCAATCAAGCCACCTCCGAAAGTGTCCAGAAGGAAATAGTCACCTTACTGGCCGAAATCAATTACCAGCTCTATTTGACCCGTCAACAACAAGAACGTTTACTGCTTACCAACAGTACCATTCTCATGAAAATCGCAAGCATCAATCCGCCCAAGTTATCGTCAAAACCCCCACCAGACCCCTCTTCATAACAACCCCAAACTATCCCTCCTGACGTACTAAGGATCGCGATCCTTAGTACTCATCACTCTTATCCTAAAATCTGAGTGAGCCGGATCATCACAGCTTCTACGGTCACAAGCCGCATGGTCTTGGGCCCATGAATATGGCTGCCCCATGCCGGGGCAGTTGATTGCAACCTCTGACGCACTGCTTCTGGATAACAATCAACAGCCCAATGACGACATAAGTAAGGACCAGATACGGCAGAGCTGGTCACGGCATGTAATGCGACGACTGGCGTTCCGACAGCCGTTGCCATATGCGAGGGGCCTGTATCAGGGCAGATCAGCAAACGGCCCTGCGCTATCACCGCCAACAATTGCTTCAAGTTGGTTTGCCCTATTAGATTCCTCACGGGCACTTCAGCGGCGATGGCGTTTCCTAGTGATTCATCATAGTGATCGGGCCCGCCAATTAATACAACAGGGAGCTGCCAACGACACTGAATCTGTTTTATCACTGCGACATATCGCTCAACAAGCCAACTGCGTTCAGGTTTACTCGCTGCAGGATTGATCAGCACAACGGAGCCCTCTGGCAACTGTGCACGTGCCCAAACAATCGATGCATCAGGGATCGGCAAATCCCAACGGATGTCTTTGTCAACCACTCCAAGAGGCGCTGCAAACTTCAAGAATCCGTCTACTGTATGATCTTCTCCTGGTGTAATCACCTCGGTGGTAACCCACCCCTGTCCATCCTTCGCACGGAGGGGATCGTAACCAATTTTTCGAGTAGCCGAGATACAAGGATATAAAACATTGGCCCGAAAACTCGCCTGCGCTGCCAACAAGACATCAAAATGACGCCCGCGAAGCTGTTGCTTGAATCGCCAGTAATCTCGCCAGCCCCTTGGTTTGTCAATGACAATGAATTCAACCCCCTCTATCCCCTCAACCAATTCATACGCAGGGCGAGAAATCACCCAGGTCAATGACACACCGGGTAAATACTTTTGTAACGTTCGTACCAACGGTACCAACATCAAGACATCCCCTAACGCCGACAAACGAACGATACAAATGGACTGCACCTTACGCCTCCTCTAGCACAAACCGGGTTCCACAATAAGGACAAACGGCCTCGTTGGTTTCCTCAATCGGTAAGTACACCCGCGGATGTGCATTCCAAAGGGCCATCTCAGGCGTAGGACAACTGATCGGGAGTTCATCTCGAGAGATTCGATGGATTTTCTCAGTACAAGCAGGGGATTTTTTTATTTTAGATGTCATCATATGTCCTGTTATTCATGATAGGTATAGTTAGCAACCACCTTCTCCAAATTAGTAGGATCTTCTGCCGACAACACGTTCAACTCGGACCAATGCCGTAGCCAGGTCAATTGACGTTTTGCAAGTTGCCGGGTAGCAACTATACCACGATCGGCTAATTCATCCAGACCAAACTCGCCATGAAGATACTGCCATACCTGTCGATATCCCACTGAACGCATGGAGGGGTGAGTCGAAGTCAAGGGGAATCGTTGTAGTAAGGTTTCTACTTCCGATACCAACCCCTCTTGTAACATCTCCTCAAACCGTTTAGCAATCCGTTGATGCAACCAAGTGCGATCAGTGGGTATCAAGCCTATATTGATAAAATGATAAGTGGTTTCTGTTTTATGCTCTGCTAAGAACGAAGACAATGGCCTATTCGTCAACTGATAGATCTCTAGTGCACGTTGAATACGCTGCGTATCATTCGGATGCAAGCGACTTGCCGTAAGGGGATCCACCTGCTTAAGATCCGCATGCATCGCAGCCCACCCCTTTTCTGCTGCTTGCTGCAACAAGGCTTCTCGTAGCGGTTGATCCGCTTTAGGAAGTGTCGATAACCCCTGCTGTAAAGCGCGATAATACATCATCGATCCGCCCACC
>CAMBHM010000065.1 GCA_945867185.1 Legionella genomosp. 1 | reverse complement strand
TTTGTCGATCTTAATCACAACGCAACACTTGAAGAGAGTGAGCCTATCGTCGTCATGCAAGCTGCGCGTTACGAGCAAGTGTTTCAAGTGAAAGCGCCTTTAGAGCGCATGCTTAGACGACAAATCAACAACACAGAATACATCGCGCTGACTACACAAGAATTTAAAAGCCAATTAATCGATGCCCATGCTTCCCCAAGCCATCAGGGGGCGTCATTAAACGATCTATGTTTTGTGATCCCTATCATCAAAATGCAACGAGGCTATTACGTCACCAACATGCACCTGGTACCCCTTGGGGAAATAAAAGGAATAACGCCAGAAACGTCGACATCCAATGGAGCGCATTATTCTCTGCGTTTGGCGCAAAAACCGGCCGTGCCGCTGACATCAACGAATCAGTTTATTCGTTGGCTTGGGCTTTGAGATGAAACAATAGAAAGGGCCAATCAGTGTGTCGCCAATTGACCCAGTGGAATGACACATAGCAAGTCCAACCTCGCAGGTAAGATTATCTCTCTGGCATTGGTCAGTTGTCAAGGTCAATTTAGGGACCAAGTACTTGACCGCGGCCTCAATCCGTTATACAACTGAAACGCATTAGACTACTTACAAAGGAGCGGTGATGAAAAAGGCATTGGCGTTGATGATCCTGTTAATGGGTGGATCGCTTTTAGCACATGCTGCGGCCGTTCAATCAGCGGCTCCAGAGATCCCTGTCACACAAAGTGCTAAAGACCAGCCTACCACTGACAACACCGATTCAGAGTCCGTTGGGGCTGGCAGCGGGGATGATGTCGACACCACCGATGAGGCTTCTCCTGTCAATGACAACGACCCTGAAGCAGATGTTGGGGCCCAGTAATATCTGGTGAAGTCTTCGTGCAAGAATAGGAAGTTATTTCGCTCCCGATCCTTATCGTGTACTATAGCCCCTCACCGTCGCTGAGCTGAATAAGCCATGGGTACTCAAAACAAAAAAACACATTTTGGATTTCAATCGGTTGCCTGGGAAGAAAAAGCGGAAAAAGTCGATGCCGTTTTTCATTCCGTGGCTGACAAATATGATCAGATGAATGATCTGATGTCTTTGGGCATTCATCGCCTATGGAAACGTGCAGCCCTTTCTAAAAGCAACGTACAAAAAGGGCAAACCGTATTAGATCTTGCCGGCGGCAGCGGCGATTTAGCACGAGGGTTGTACAAACGTGTCGGTGCCACAGGACAAGTGATCTTGGCAGACATCAATGCTGCCATGTTGGCCGTAGGCCGAAATCGCGCGTTCGATGCAGGACTTCATGACAATATAGCGTTTGTACAAGCCAACGCGGAATGCTTGCCTTTTGCAAGCAATCGTTTTCATTGCATCACCATGGGCTTTGGATTGCGCAATGTAACCGACAAAGAAGCGGCGCTTCGGTCTATGTTTCGTGTGTGTAAACCAGGCGGCAAACTACTCATTCTTGAGTTCTCTACCCCAGTACTTCCTGGATTGAAGCCACTGTATGACTGGTACTCCTTTCAAGTTTTGCCAAAACTTGGGCAATGCATTGCAAACGATGCAGAAAGCTATCGATATCTTGCCGAATCTATCCGTATGCATCCCACACAAGATGCGTTGCTTGATATGATTGAAGAAGCAGGCTTTGAGGACTGCCATTATGATAACTTAAGCGGCGGCATTGTAGCCTTACACGTCGCCTATAAATATTGAGGGCATGATGATCAAAGACCTTTCTCTCACGATACTTCAAAAAGCGATCAATCATGCACTCCAACTGGATGCCGCCATGCCCTCGAGACTTCAAGCACTGGATGGTCGCGTTTTAGAGCTCATTATCAGTCCGTTACAAGTCCATTTCTTCCTCTGTTTCACACCCACTGAACTGCAACTGAAGGCGCATCATCCTGGAAAAGCCGATGCAGTGATTCATAGCAGTCCCTTAGGGCTTATTCGGTTAAGCCTATTACCCGCCTCAAAAGTCCGATCACTCTTTAATGATTCCGTTAAAATCACTGGCGATATAGAACTTGGTCAACGAGTCAAACTGTTATTTGACGAACTGGATATTGACTGGGAAGGACATCTGGCACGCTTTACAGGAGACGTGGTCGCTTATCAGGTTGGATCCTTGGTTCGTAAAGGCCGCTCGTTGACACACCGTGTTAGCAAATCCATGCAACACAATATTAGGGACTATCTACAAGAGGAATTACGAGCTTGTCCCCCGAAAGAGGAACTCACTGATTTTTTCAATGATGTCGATACATTGTCCCTCACGGTTGAACGATTGGCCGCGCATGTGAATGCGCTATCATGATCTCCCTCAAACAATTCTTACGACTCTTACAAATCAATCATATTTTAGCGAAACACGGGTTGGATACTGTGATCGTGAGCTTGCGCTTATTTACACCCTTTCGCTTTATCATTTATTTCAATCCTTGGAATTGGTTTCGCAAGGAGCCCCTGCCTCGCGCCGTGGCGTTAAGGCAAACTGTCGAAGCGTTAGGGCCTATCTTCATTAAATTTGGACAAGCACTCTCTACTCGACCCGATCTACTCCCAAACGACATTGCCAAAGAACTCTGTAAACTTCAAGACAGTGTCCCTGCCTTCCCCAGTGAACAAGCCTTGCGGCTCGTAGAAGCAGCCTTTGGACGCCCAGCCTCAGAAGTATTTGCTCAGTTTGAAAGCGAGCCATTGGCGTCAGCCTCCATCGCCCAAGTACATGCCGCAACCCTGCTCACTGGCGAAGAGGTGGTCGTTAAAATATTACGTCCCAATATCAAACAGATCATCGTACAAGATGTAGCTATTCTAAAAACCATTGCAAGCTTAGCCGATCGTTATTGGCCAGAGGGCAAACGCTTTAAACCAAAAGAGATTGTGCTTGAGTTTGAACAAACACTGCTCGATGAGTTAGATTTACAACGAGAAGCAGCCAATGCCTCACAACTTCGCCGGAATTTTCAGCATTCCCCTTTACTGTATGTCCCTGAAATACATTGGCCTTACCTTCGTGACAACCTGCTCGTCATGGAGCGAATTTATGGTATACCCATCTCGGATTTACCGCAATTACAGGCCGCCGGCATCCATATCAAACGACTAGCCGAACGAGGCTTGGAAATTTTCTTTACCCAAGTGTTTCGAGATTGTTTCTTTCACGCAGACATGCACCCAGGCAACATTTTTGTATCCACCAAACAGTTAGCCTACCCACAATATATTTGTGTTGATTTTGGAATCATGGGCACCCTTAACGATCAAGATAAGCGCTACCTTGCAGAAAATTTACTGGCATTCTTTAATCGAGACTATAAGCGTGTGGCTGAGCTCCATATAGAATCTGGATGGCTTGCACGCGGCACGCGCGTTGAAGCATTTGAAAGCGCCATACGCACTGTTTGTGAACCCATTTTTGAGAAACCACTCAAAGATATTTCCTTTGCGCTCGTGGTATTACAATTGTTTCAAGTGGCCCGTCGATTTCATATGGAAGTTCAGCCACAATTGGTGCTCTTACAAAAAACACTCTTTGCTGTCGAGGGATTAGGCCGACAACTATATCCTGAGCTAGACTTGTGGGCGACCGCCAAACCATTTCTTGAAACCTGGGTGAAAGAGCAAGTCAGCCCAACCTTATTTCTAAAACACCTTCGAGACAATGTACCGTTCATGGTAGAGCAACTGCCGCATATGCCGCGCCTTTTATATGAGGTGTTACTACTAACGAAAGAACAACGACAGGCCGAATCACACCTATCACCCCTTTCTAGTGCGTCTTCCCAAGAGCGCCAAGTGTGGTATAAAGGAATAGGGGTGGCCCTGTTTTGGATCATGTTAGGTGTTGCAAGCATCAGCACCCTACTACCACCCGACACTGTAGCAACCATCGCCTTGAGTACCGCAGCATTAGGCGGAATCGTGGCACTGATGAACTGGACCAACAGGAGCTGATATGGGATTTCATGGCGTAAGCCCGCTGTCTCTGATCTTAATCTTACTCATCGTTGTGGCTTTATTTGGCACCAACAAACTCAAAACAATGGGAACTGATCTGGGTCATGCCATCAAAAACTTTAAACGCGCACTCAATGAGTCTGACGAAGACAAGGGGCCTTCATGAGCCTCGGGGAGTTATTACTCACTGTTATCATTGCCGTGGTTGTACTCGGCCCCAAACAATGGCCAAGCATCGCTCATTACGCGGGAACATGGCTAAAGCACTTACACCGAATCAAACACCGTGCCACAGCTTTCTTACAGCAACAAACACAAGCATTTCAATTACAAGACAATATCAAGAAAGCTGAACAAGCAGATATGACCTATCATCAGGAGGACTAATCCGCCGATTCATTCATTTTAATATTTGTGATAACTTCTATTACTGTTTAAAATTATACGAAAGCAGAATACCAGTACGTTGTGGAAGGGTGCAGTGAGTCAGAGCCGGTTTTATTTTTCTAAAAGCGAGGATACGTCTCGGGGGTTTAACCGCTGGGATGTTTTATTGTTTGTATTGCTGTTGTGCAGCTTTTTCTTTTTAAGTTGGGCAGGACAACAGATGGTGCGACCTTATGTGTTGGGCGTGTCTACGCCCATTGTGCTAGATCCAAATGTTTTACCATACTATGCATTACGGACCGTTTCTCGACTATTTATTGCGCTAGGCTTCTCCTTATTGTTTACTTTGGTGGTGGGCGCCTTCGCTGCGAAGAACAAACGTGCAGAGCGACTCATTATTCCAGCCATTGACGTGTTGCAATCAGTGCCTGTACTGAGCTTTTTGGCTATTAGTATCACGGGGTTTATTCATTTTTTCCCCCATAGTTTGCTAGGTCCTGAGTGTGCCTCTCTTTTCGTGATCTTCACCGCTCAAGTTTGGAACATGACTTTTGGATTGTATCAGTCCTTGAAACGGGTGCCGAATGATTTACGTGAAGCGGCAGCCATGTTTCAATTATCGCGCTGGCAATATTTCTGGAAAGTAGAAGTGCCGTTTGCGATGCCGAGTTTGTTATGGAACGCGATGATGTCGATGTCAGCCAGTTGGTTTTTTGTAGTATTGTCCGAGGCCCTGGTGGTAGCCAATCAAGATATTCGCTTGCCAGGCATTGGATCATATATTGCGTTGGCCATCGAGAGGCATGATCTTACAGCCATTGGGTACGCCATGCTGACCATGGTGGTGGTTATTTTTTTGTATGATCAATTGCTATTTCGAACCTTGATGGCATGGTCTGAGAAATTTAAAGCAGATCCCAGTATAGAAGGTGAGGAAGCACAGTCTTGGATGATTGATCTACTTCGTCGTAGTCGCTTGATGAAGCAGGTACATTGGGGGTTGGGTGTTTTGAAGGATAAGTTCATCAATGGATTCAGCCGTCCTCGGCAAGGGATCCTTTTAATGAGGGTGGTGAACAGTGCACGCGAGCAACGGATAGATTGGTTGTTTGGTGTGTTGGTAGGGACTCTATCGCTTGTCGGAGCAACAGTGCTGATAAAGTATATTTTATCGATGATCCCTATTCAAGATATCATCCACGTGTTTTGGTTAGGGGCTCTTACTGGCACACGGGTGATTGTTCTCATTTTTCTGAGCTCATTGGTCTGGATTCCAGTGGGGGTGTGGATAGGGATGCGACCACGTTTTGCGCAAAAAATACAACCTGCAATACAATTTTTGGCGGCATTCCCAGCAAATCTTGTGTACCCTCTATTTGTCATAGCGATAGTGCGCTTTCATTTGAGTGTTGAAATTTGGGTCACGCCCCTTATGATTTTAGGGACACAATGGTATATTTTGTTTAATGTGATTGCAGGCGCTTCTATGATCCCACGTGATTTGTGTTTGGTAGCGGATAACTTTGGGGTGCGACGCTGGCAGTGGTGGCGAAAGCTCGCTTTGCCAGGTATTTTTCCTTACTTTATTACAGGCGCCATTACCGCTGCGGGAGGAGCTTGGAACGCAAGCATCGTGGCAGAGTGGGTGAGTTGGGGGTCGACCACATTAAAGGCCACGGGACTGGGTGCATACATTCAAGAAAGCACGATGGCAGGAGACTTTCCAAAGATTGCATTGGGAACGGCGATGATGTGTGTGTACGTATTGTTTTTTAATCATATGTTGTGGCGACCACTCTATCGCTTAGCAGATCAACGATATCATTGTGCGTGAATTATGTCCGAAACCATTATTGTCATAGAACATTTGCGAAAAGCATTTAAAAAAGCAGCAACACAAGATTTGTTGGTGTTAGACGATCTACATTTTACACTGAAAACAGGTGAAATCGTTGCTTTGCTTGGGAAATCAGGCTCTGGGAAATCGACATTGCTCCGTATCATAGCGGGACTTGTTCCCCCAACGAGTGGGCGGATCATCTATCGAGGAACTCCCGTTACCAAACCGGTGCAAGGCATTGCCATGGTGTTCCAATCATTTGCCTTGATGCCTTGGTTGACGGTGCTTGAAAATGTAGAATTAGGATTAGAAGCACAAGGGATCCGTCGTTTGGAGCGCCGGCGACGTGCGATTGAGGCGATTGACACGATTGGTTTAGATGGGTTTGAATCGGCGTTTCCAAAAGAGCTATCAGGTGGTATGCGACAACGGGTTGGATTTGCACGCGCGTTGGTGATTCATCCGGATGTACTCTTAATGGATGAGCCTTTTTCGGCATTGGATGTATTAACTGCTGAGAACTTGAAGTCGGATCTCTTGCGATTATGGCAAGAGAAAAAAACCAATACCAATGGTATTTTGTTGGTGACGCACAACATTGAAGAAGCGGTCATGTTGGCTGATAGAATCGTGATTCTGGGAAGTGATCCTGGGTATATTCGTTCGGATCTCATGGTGGAGCTTCCAGAGCCTAGAGATCCAGAAACGCCTTCTTTTCGGGCCTTGGTTGATAAAATATACACCTTAATGACCACGGGTGCAGGAGAAAAATCTCATCGGGCTGCACGGAATCGCTCGATTGGACTGGGCTATCGGTTGCCAGAAGTAGAACCTTCTGAATTATCGGGTCTTATCGAAAGCATGAAGTCGTTTAAAGGAGCTATTGATTTACCTGAACTTGCAGATGAACTTATTTTGAATGTGGATGATTTATTTCCGATTATTGAAACCCTGGATATTTTGGGATTTGCGAAGGTGCAAGATGGGGACATTCAATTGAGTGAACTTGGAAAAATTTTTTCAGAGGCCGATTTACAAGAACGCAAACAATTGTTTGCAGAGCGATTATTGGCAACGGTGCCGCTGGCACGATATATTCGTAAGACTTTGGATGAGAAAGCGGGTAATCGGGTTTCGGAAGAGCGTTTTTTAAGTAAATTAGAGGACTTTTTCAGTGTCAAAGAAGCAGAGCGGATCTTACGCACGATGATTGATTGGGGGCGATATGCGGAGATTTTTGCTTATGATTTTAATACAGGGATTTTGAGCCTTGAGAATCCTGGGATCAATGCATCACACTAACCCTTGATTTTTCCAAAAAAAAAGCAGCCCTTGGGCTGCTTCTGCAATAAAATCCTGGCAATGACCTACTTTCACATGAGGAGACCCCACACTATCATCGGCGCGCATTCGTTTCACTTCTGAGTTCGAGATGGGATCAGGTGGGGCCAAACGGCTATGGTCGCCAGGAAAACTGGTTCTAGGTCCAGATTGATTAAACTTCACCTAATCACTCGCTCAATCAATCATAACCTACGGTAAACATTGAGGTAACACTCGCTTTCAATACATCCTTCCTGCTTAAC
>CAMBHM010000064.1 GCA_945867185.1 Legionella genomosp. 1 | reverse complement strand
ATTAGGCTGCAAAGAAATCGCTGATAAAATATCAACCGCCACTATCTGTCAAGTATTGTTTGATATTATGGTTCCTATCCAGTATGAACATGATTCTGACGCTGCCTTGGTGCAAGACCTATTACATTTTAAAGACATTAACGGCGTAGAATTAGACATTAACTCTATCCAAACAGCCTATAGGTGCTGCATCTTATACAAAGTATTCCACAAGAGAGACGCTTTGAAGTATTACAAATAAAATCATTGATAAATGTCGAGAGTACTTTTAGGGCTCGTGTTGAACTGGACAAAACGCATATTCTACAATGGGCCGCTTGTCGACACGCGCCCAAAGATCTCCGAACCATTTTAGATGCCCTAGTAAATGAGCAAGAACGATATACACTAATAACCCAAACAATCTGGAGTCCTGATATAAATCATTTTTATCCTCAATATTTTTCCCCCCTTATGCTAGCAACAGCTAATATCAGAATGGATAATTTAATCATGATGCTGAACTCATTGACTCACGAGCATGTTATCGATGCAATACTGCCTAAAAAAGTATCTTATTTCACACCATTATATAGTCACCTCCATTGTCTGGACACACAAAGATATATTATGCCAATATTTTTGGAAAAATTGTTTGGAGAAAATCAAAAGTTATACGGGGCTTATCATTACCTTAAAGCTCGAAACGATTGGAAGACTCTTAAGGCTTTGCGCGATCATTATTTGGCATCCCACTTTCCAACACCTACGCAGAGACACCTAGGTTTTTTTAGATTTGACTTTTCTATTCCGGGTCATCCCCTTTCTAAAGAAGAATTAGATTTGGTCGTGCGTGTTAGATTTTATCAACGTTATTATGAGCTCGACGACATCGAGCGTGGAAAAATCCAAGCACAAATGAACGCATATGATCCTCCGGAAGGAGCGAGGGTGGAATCTAGATTGACGTTAAGCCAATTTTAAACATATCCAGATAATTTTTAGCGAGTTCAGGTCGTCCATAGTGCAAATTGCTTATTTTTTACCATAACTTTAAAAGTCCTTACAAAATTTAAGAAACCTTCAAATACACAGGGACTTTTAGTCTGTCAACAGGTTTTTTCTCATAAGGTTAGGGACTGCTGACATTCCGGCTTGCGACCCTAATTGTCAACAACCTAGGGAATAGGGCTTATAAATGCCACTATTTCCTCTGGAGATAAACCTGTAAATTTACTGATTTTATCGATTGGCTCATTATCTTTTAGCATTTGAATGGCCACCTCAGCCTTTCCCTCAAGCTTTCCCTCAGCCTTTCCCTCAGCATACTTATCCATAACCAACGTTTTCTCACGACTCACTTGATCCCAATAGCTTTCATAAAGGTTAAGTTCACCTGGGGTATAAGCAGATTCTTCCGCCAGTTTTAAGGCCTGTGCTATTTCGGGCACATCCAGAAGGTCGCTTGAAACCGTGGTTGTTTTTTCATTCACTTCACGTAAAAACCGCAGCCATAATAGCCGCAGTTTTTTTTCATCCCGTGATTGGATAGGGAATTTGGGTAGCTCAATAAAAATAAGTTGTAAGTGGTCAATCACATCGGTAGAACCAGCTCCCCCTTTGTTGACTAATTGATAGTGATGATACCAATTGGGTGTTGTTTTTTCATAAATTTCAGCGACCAGCCCCAAACCATAGACCGGTTGTAGGAATCTATAGTCTTCGCCTTTCATGAGTTGCTTGACAAAGGCTTGACTGGTTCCGAGCAAGAGACGTTGTTTGAAATGATCGGTCCAATTCATTTGCATCTCAACAATAAAAATTCGACCCTGTGCGTCCGTGCATTTGACATCCGCAATGGTACGCTTGAACTCAGGAATGGCGGGTACTTGCTCTGATGGAAGGTAGGTTAATGAGATAATAGGGCTATCGGATGGCAAGGGAAGGAGGGCATTTAAAAAGCTGATTAAGAGCGTTGGATGTTCCCCAAATATCTTTTTAAAAACAATGTCTGCTTTTGGATCGAGATAACGGGACATTAAAAAGCTCAGCTAAGGACTTGAAGAGAGATTATACGACAACCGCAGGAAGAAATGAATATTGCAACACGAAATCAAGTTAATACCGCTTCATGTAGGGCGTATAAAGGAGAGTGCTTCGGCACTGCATTTGAAGTTCAGTGTAGCAGATACAGGGATTGGAATTCCGGCTGCATTACAAGAGAAAGTATTCGACCGATTTTATCGAGTGACGCCCTCGTGTCAAGGCCCTGATGCTATTTTCGCCCGCTATAGATCTTCTAGAGACAGTGCTTTATAAACGAGGTGATATCCTTGTAGCTGTTTATTTATGAGGGTTTGTGATTTTCGCTCTAAGTCTGACAATTGAATACGTTTTCGAGATAGCTTTACCTCCACAAGCATTGCCAATTTTTCACGTTCATTCACAGCGACAATATCAATTTCGTTTTGATTTCCTCGCTCCCAGTAGCTGCCTATGAGGTTAAATTGTTTAGAATCTTTCAATTTTTCAATAAAATATTTTTCTAAAAAATGTCCGGAGTATGTATCAAAGTCTGCTTTGATGATGGATTTTACATAATCGTAATTTTCTATTTCAATGGCGCTTTGATATTTGTAAACAAATCGAAACCAAAAGTTTAAGAAATTATCCTCGATGAGGTATTTTTGTGTACGACCATATGGTTTTGAAAAAACGGGCTTGATGGTTTTGATAATACCAAAATCGTTTTCAAGTCTTTCAAGATAGCCACCAATGCTTTTTCCAAGAATGGACTCTATCTCAGTACGAGATGTTTTTGAGCTGGCAATGAGTGAAAGAATAGAGAAATAAGTCGTATGCTCCTTTCCAAACTCCTCGATGAGAATATCACGGCCCTCGTTGATAAACATTGAACTATTGTTAAAGAAAACATCAAGAATTGTGTCCAGATCAAATGCTTTTTCATCTACTAGCAACTCTATATATTTGGCAACCCCGCCTGTAATAGTATAAAAGGCGAGCATTTCTTTTGGGCTTATCTGCGCATGATTCTCAATAAAAATTTGATGTAACGTTTGTACCCCAAAGGGTTTTAACATCATTTTTTTATTGGCTCGACCATATAATGGCTCTTTGGCATTTTCAAATATTTTGTGCATTAATGAATAAATGGATCCACAAAGTATTAAATTGATTTTGCATTTATCTTTGTATCGGTCCCAAAGGTTTTGGATTTCAGAGTAGATAGATGGATTAATGGTAAAAAATTGTTGAAACTCATCTATTATCAGAGTGAATTGTTTGGTTTTTGAGATTTCAAGCAAATATTCAAAAAGATGAGCAAATTGAATGAACTCACCATGGATGTTGATATTAAGGCTAGATTGAATTTGTTGCTTATATTCATGGCATAATAAATTTTCGGATTTTTTTGAAACAAAAAAATAAACCACGCGGTCAGGATATGCTTCAAGCACTAGTTTTGTTTTACCTATACGCCTGCGCCCAACAATGAATGTCATTTGTGCTGTTTGATGCGATTTTATCGCCATATCCCGCAAGATTTGAAGTTCATTTTCGCGATTATAAAATTTCATTATAGCAACGCTCATTACAGTAATGCATATTGCTATATTAGAATTTTAAATGATTTCATGCAAGCAAAATACGCAGGAGCCATTGGGCTTGCTGGTTTGCTCGAAGATCCTCTCCGCACTCAACTTCAAAAGAGTTAAAAAACCACCTTCAATGGCGATGGGTATATACTGTTAAGGAGAGATAGCATGAACAAGCAGCGATGCCCTATATGTGGCACAAATGCACAAGAACATACAATTAAGCCGATGACGTTTACGTATTTCACACGGATGAAACGGGGCATGTGTTAATCATCACCGCAATGGGACCACTTGGTCATCACTCTAAAGGGACCACCAGATCATCACCTAATGGGACCACTAGATCATCACTTTAATGGTAAGCGGTCGGAGAAATACACCTAAAAAAATTTATAAACCCAGTCACTATAGCGGCTCCTCAACAAACTGGAGTTTTCAATATGAATCAAGCTATAGAGTGGGACGCGATAATCGATCAGTATAAAACAAGTGGCTTAACGCAGCAGGAGTTTTGTAATGAATTCATTAACCTACTGCAACAGTTGGTGGTCCTATGCTGATTTCAGAGGATATCAAGGTTCATTTATATTGCGGAATAACTGATATGCGTAAATCCATCAACACCTTGGCCATTATGGTCCAGGATGTTTTGCATATGGAGCCCACAAGTGGCCATTTATTTTTATTTTGATGAGGCTGATGTGGTTCCTGATGAAGAATTGCCTAAAGAAGAAAACACAATAACCATAACCTACACACGAAACAAACCCAAGCGCTGCGCATTACCCAGCCACTTGCCCCGCGAAGTCATTGAATATGATATTGAAGAAAGCGAAAAGCTCTGTGCTTGTGGCTGCCTAAAGCAACGCATTGGCGAGGAAGTCACTGAACAACTAGAAGTTATCCCTGCAGTGGTTGGGTAATAGCGGCAGCTGAGGTATGTAAGCCTATGCGCGAAGCCGTCATCAGCACACTGCGTTCGTCAAACTATATACAGGCGGATGAAACGCCCGTCCAAGTGATGAATGAGCCCAATCGTAAAAACACATCAACCAGTTATATGTGGGTGTATCGAGACGGCCGGCCTGACAAAAAAGTGGTGCTGTTTGATTACCGCGAAACCAGGCAGGCCCTCTGGCCCAAGGAAATATTAAGTGGGTTCAAGGGGTATTTGCAAACCGATGGCTATACTGGCTACGATTGGGTGGAGTTCAGTCCTGATATTATTCATTTAGGATGTATGGCGCATGCACGCCGTCCTTTTGCAGAGCTTGTTAAACTCGCGAAAACCACGGGCAAGTCATATCAGGCTGTTGCCTATTTTCAAAAACTATATGCTATTGAAAAGAAAGCGCGTGACGAGAAGCACACGCCCGAGCAGAGGCACCAGATGCGGATGGAAAAGGCTGCGCCTATTCTTACTGAAATGAAAGCGTGGCTCGAACAGTCCTTGCGCTTCGCCGTGCCACAATCAAAACTTGCCAACGCATTAGCCTATATGGAGCAACGATGGCAAGAGCTCAATAATTACTTACTCGATGGCCTGCTTGAAATTGACAATAACGGCGCTGAAAATCAAATCAGACCTTTTGCATTGGGTCGAAAAAATTGGTTATTCTCAGCCAGTCCGCGAGGGGCCCACGCAAGCGCTCTTTTTTATAGCCTCATAGGAACCGCCGTTGCCAATGGCTGGAATCCTTTTGATTACCTCAAACACCTGTTTGAAAACATCCGCTCTTGCAAAACGCCGAAGGATTACATCAATCTGCTTCCTTTTAATATTCATTAGGGCCATTGCACGGTAATTATGAGCAACTAAATCTTCTCGATGTTGCTTGATTACGCCTGTAGCGACACTGGCATTAGGTTGTAATAGGGGCTCTTCGCAGATTAATTTTGAATCAGCATATTTGGCGCTATCTATCATGAACAACCCCGCTTAATTAAGAAGCTAGCATAGTGACAGGGTCTATAGCGCTTTTATAGGTGTATTTCTCCGACCGCTTACGAAGAGGAGTCTTGATGAGTTTTTGAAACTTTTCATCATACTCTCCAACGGCTCTGGCCGCTTGTAAGTCTCTAAACAATTGTGTTTGAGTAAAAAATAAAACATCTATTTCGAGTCTTACAGCACAATGGGCAATGGCTTGAGCCAGGTGACTTTTACCTATAGGGTGGGCAAAGCACGAACGCACCCACCTTACATGCCCCCTGGCATTGGGGCGGCATCCGCCGCGGGATGGCTATCAACATAATGTCTAAAAGCTGGAGCCTCCATAAAATGTGATTCGTGCGTAATAGGAAACGCTTGCGCTAAAGTATCCACTACTTCTTCAGTGGATGGATCAATAATCTTGATTCCACTCTTATAAGCACTCGCAACACCCAAAAACCCGTTAGGGAGTATTGTGATGCAAGTCAGCTCATTCCTTATATAGTTTCGTCCCAGAGATATACTAGCAGTCCTATCTCCTGTTTCTGTGTTATAAATACTTAAATAAGATTCATCATCAGGTCCTGAATACACAATGGCGAGTTGATCTGATCCTATTGCTTTTATGCAAGGCATAAACTTCGCATCAGTAATATTAATTTCTCTTGCTATGGCAGCAGTAACGGGATTAATGATACGTAGTGGTATACTCCCTCCTGCTGCTTCAGGTCGAATAGCCGCAATAGCGACACAATGATTTTGCATCTCAGTCATGCTTGTTTTCCTATAAGAATTGGCAGTATGACTTATCTCAATCAAGCCCCCAGTATCATCAATGCTAAATATTTGAAGTGGATGCGATGAGTCACCTGCGCTGGAGGCCATGGCGATATTGCCATTGTCCAATGGCAGGACGCGGTTGAACCACCAAGCAGGATTCACAGAATGACTGAATAACTGGCCGTTTTCTGCATGATAAATATCGACTGAATTCTGATCAGAAACAGCAAACATGTTATTTTGTAGTATTGCTATCCTGGATGCATCAGGTGCACTGAAGGGTAGACGTAACTCTTCATGTGGTGGGCGCAACAAAAAGGTGCCTCCAGCGCGTTGTCTTGTTCGGAGCTCAGTCACTATCACATTACCATTCGGCAAAACAAGATGCATAAGAGCATCACGTATTCTGCTCCCAATGGTCCACTCTGCAGCTACTGGTGCGGCTACTGGTGCAACAGCTGGTGGAACCACTGCTGCTACACGAGCAGCGCGAGCGCGACCCTGTGGTGAGTCAGGAAAAGGGAGGGCAGTGTCAAAATTAACCAAGCCTGATAATTCAGCTTTTGTGTATGTCTTATTGCTTAGGAGTTTATATTTAAAAACAGCAGCATCATCATTCTCGCCATGTGCAACGTATAGATCATATTCTTCTTCCGTCACTTCCTCACCATACGCATCTAACATTTCAGCCGCATCATATACTTCGAACACATCTTTATCTAAAAGGTCATAGGCATTCACTGGATAATAATCTGATATACGAGTTTCAGGGTCTTTTTTGAGCAATTGAAATTCTGTCTCGGTACAACCCGCTAATCGGTACTTCTCACCAGTTTTCACAGCGTAGAATACCATCCCCGTATTTTCTCGATTTATATCATGAAGTTCAAAACTAATAGCATCATAAAATTTAGGCATTTGTAAACTCCTATTTTAATGGGCAAATGATATTCTTTTGTATTACAGTATAGCAGAAAAATGTACAAATATTTGTACCTTCTCTATATCACAGGGTAACCACAATAGTAGCGATTTAGGCAGGGCAATTTTCTAATCTGAATGTATCAGAAATCAAATTCGCCAGAGAAGGCATTTCGAATTTTTTGGTCACCCGATCATAAACATAATTATAGATATTAACGCTATGCTTTCTGGCCGTTTGGACAATAGTTGCGAACGTATCAAATGCGGATGTAATGAACACTTTGAAAAACAAAGCAAGCGCGCGCTGACAAGCCGCATTCAACCGCTCATTACCGTATTTTTTTTGTAAACTAACTATGCCCTGCGCTGCGCGCAAATAATCAACAACCGAGTTCGTTAATAGTTGCTGGACTACTTGTTGGCAATGCGATCCAACTCTCTTTGCTTGCTCTAAACACCAGCTTGAGTCTCTCATTGCGTACGCTTGCGCATTCGGGGGAAGGTGTTCGTCAATGGTGTTTTTTGTACCTGGCCGAAATAACCGAGGATGAATAG
>CAMBHM010000063.1 GCA_945867185.1 Legionella genomosp. 1 | reverse complement strand
CCAAACGCCGCGCGGACCCAACTGTAGATCCCCCCTTCCTCATGAGACCAGGTGGAGGAGAGTTCTGCTGAGACAAGGGCTACGGGGATTAAGAAGACGATGGCTGACAAAATAAAGAAAAAAATCAACGACGATCCAAATAAAGCCGTCACTGGTAAATTACGCACACTGTCGATAGCACCGGTGATAAGTAGGACGAGTGTGAGTACGGAAATCTTTTCGGAGGACCAGGCCTTCATCAATTGTATCCTGTGTCTGACAAAAAGATAGACATTATAGCGGATCAGGGTGTGCTAGGGAATGTCTTTTTATCAATCAGGACCTCCTGGCCCGTTCGTCTTCGTTGAGGTGGGGTCCTGGTTTTCGTCAGTACTATCCGGTAGTCTTCCAAGAGGAGGAAGCGTGCGGCGTTCCGCATCGGTGGAGGAGGCGCCGCCGGTACTTGGGCCTGCGATGGCTTGAGCAGTGTTCTTTAGTAGGGAACAGGCAATCGTGGCAGCTGCTATGGCGGCAATCGCTGCGATCGCTGGAATAATTATAAAGGCGCCTGGAACGACTGCAAGGACAGCAGCTAAAAAGAACATGGCAGCAAACACTTTGGCTGATTTTTGAGTGGTATCTATAAAATTTTTCATGGGCTCTTGGAGTCTGTTTTTGACAGATGGGTGGGATTTATTGAAGGTGTCATGAACAGCCGAAGCGGCCTTTTCGATCCGTTGTTGATGCTCTCCCAGTTTCTTTTTGTTACAGGTAGTGGGCTTGTCGGCATCTGCTTTGAATAGCTGAAGGGCCTGTTCAAAGGCTGTTAATTGGGCATTGAGGGCGGCGGTGTGGGGTGCCAATGATTTGTCTTTATTCATCTCGGATCTAAAACGAGTAAGTGCAGCCATTTGCTCGTTATAATAAGCCATTGCTTGTTCTTTGAATTCTGCTTCAGCGGCTGTTTGTCGATCTCTTGTGACCTCCATAGCCGTTTCCCTCGGGGCCGCCATGTCGCGCATTTCAACAGCTGCTGGTCTCTCACGACCTCTGCCTTGCATAATATTCTCCTTCAAAACGATTGGTGCCGATACAATCGGTCTTCACGTACAAGTATAGCGCATTTTGATAGGGATTGTGAGTTGTCTGGAGTTGTAGAAGCTAGTCTCTTGATCCTAACGTGTTTAATAATTGCTGAGCGGCTTGTTGCTCTGCTTTACGACGTGTGTCGCCTTGTCCAAGGGTGGCTTCTGGGATGCCTGCGACCTCACAGCGCACATGAAAGGTTTGATCATGCTCTTCGCCGGTCATGTGGGTTAAGATGTACTCCGGAAGCGTTCTTTTTTTGGCCTGGAGATATTCTTGAAGCATGGTTTTTGGATCTTTGAGATTGAGCCGTAAAGTGGGATCGTGCAAGCGGGTTTGATAGATTCGAAGAATCGTGGCTTCAGAAGCGGGAAGGCCCCCATCTAGACAAATGGCTGCAAACACCGCTTCTAAGGCATCCGTTAAGATGGATGCTCTGCGAAATCCGCCACTTTTTAGCTCTCCTTGACCTAAATGTAGGAAGTCGCCGAGCTGTAGCTCTAATGCGATTTCTGCCAGCATGTCGCCCTTGACCAAATAAGCACGCAATCGGCTGAGCTCGCCCTCTGTGAAGTCAGGATATTGGGCATATAAGGCATTGGCTATGACAAAACTTAAGATGGCATCGCCTAAAAACTCCAGGCGCTCATTGTTTTTTACAGCAGCACTGCAATGGGTGAGTGCTTGGGTGAGATAACGTGGGTTCTTAAAGGAGTACCCGAGCGTGCGATATAGGCGATCTAGCTTATTCGACATGAACAGGGATCTCCTCATGAGCTTTGAAATTAAATAATAATTGAACATTTGCAAACAATGGCTTAATCACTTGATAGGTGACATCGATAGTTAGTTTATCTTGCCCTTTTGGCGTAATCGTTATTTGATTCGCTTGAATCGTTTCGATGCTGTTGACATAGAGTTGATTCAAAAATCGCTTTTTAAGCATCTCGGCATTGGCTGCAGGATCCAACGAAAAATCGCTATTGGGTAAGGTTTTTAATGCGGCAAGCGAGGAGACTACTTCATATTGCTCGATGTAAACGGGTACGATTCGTAGGACGAGTATGCCGGCCAGGATGAGTATCGCCATGGTGAAAAGCATCCCAATGAATGTCATTCCTCGAGGTGTAGTCATAGATAAGGTGTCTCCTTAACGAATAATATGTCCAATTCTAGACCATCTGATGGAGTAAGTGTGTGCATTCCAACTCATCCAGATTAAGAAGGCTTTGCCACGTAAATAGCTATCAGGTACAAATCCCCAAAATCGGCTGTCGGCACTGTCATCTCGATTGTCACCCATCATAAAATAATTGCCTGGGGGCACAGTGACTTGAAAGTCTACCGCGCTAACATCCGGGCGGATATAAAGATCATGGGTCACTCCAAAGAGTGTTTCACGGTATTTTGCAACGGCTTTGCCAGAGCTTTCATCGGTGGTGTATTCGACAAAAGTTCTTGGACTCTCTTGACCATTGATGGTCAAGGTTTTGTTATGATAGGAAATAGTGTCTCCAGGCACGCCGATCACGCGCTTGATGTAGTCAAAGGAAGGATCAGGCGGCCAACGAAAAACGGCGATGTCGCCGGTTTTTGGATGATGAATGGATAGGATTTTCTTTTCTAACACCGGTACTCGTAAGCCGTAAGCGAATTTGTTTACCGCTAAAAAATCACCAACCATGAGGGTGGGCTCTAAGGATCCTGATGGGATGCGAAAGGGTTCAACGAGAAAGGAGCGAAGCAAGAGCACCACGATGAACACTGGAAAAAAAGATCGCGCATACTCAATGAGACGTGTTGGTTTTTGAGTGGGTGCACGATGGGGCGCCCAATACAATACATCCAGCAGGTAGAGGAGTCCACTGAGAGCTGAGAGAATAACCAGTAATAATGCAAAATTCATGTGTAACCTCTGTTATTTTTTTCTATCCGTTTGAAACACCGCCATAAACGCTTCTTGTGGGATCTGTACATGCCCTACTTGTTTCATGCGCTTTTTACCCGCTTTTTGTTTTTCTAACAATTTACGTTTCCGACTCACATCGCCACCATAGCATTTGGCTGTGACGTTTTTTCGCAAGGCTTTTACGGTTTGTCTCGCAATAATATGTGCACCAAGGGCTGCTTGAATGGCCACATCGAACAGTTGTCGTGGAATGAGCTCGCGCATTTTATCAACGAGAAGTTTACCGCGGTGCTGCGCACTGCTGCGATGCACAATGACTGCTAGAGCATCTACTTTGTCACTGTTGATGAGTACATCCATTTTAACCAAGTCTGCTTCTTGAAATCGAATGAAGCTATAATCTAAAGAAGCATATCCACGGCTCACTGATTTTAGACGGTCAAAAAAGTCAGAAACGACTTCGCTCATCGGTAAATCATAGGTCACAGACACTTGTCGACCACTGTAAGTCATATTGATTTGGATGCCACGGCGTTCGATACAAAGCGTGATGACTTGTCCTAAATAATCCTGAGGGACTAACATATTGGCTCGTACGATGGGTTCCATCATTTGTTTGATTTGTTGTGCGGGAGGTAAATGAGAAGGATTGTCGATGGTGATGGTTTCATTTTTAGTGGTGATGATTTGGTAAATAACCGTAGGCGCTGTTGAAATGAGCTCTAAATCGTACTCGCGCTCAAGGCGTTCTTGGACAATCTCCATGTGCAACATACCCAGAAAGCCGCATCGAAATCCAAAGCCTAAGGCATCCGAAGACTCAGGTTCATAAAACAACGAGGCATCGTTTAAGCTCAGCTTGGCCAAGGCCTCTCTAAATGCTTCAAAATCGTCCGAACTGATTGGGAAAAGACCCGCATAGACTTGAGGCTTGACGCGTTTAAATCCAGGCAAAGGGGCACTTGCTTGGTGTCTTTCAAGGGTAAGCGTATCTCCAACCGGGGCGCCTTGGATTTCTTTGATGCCAGCGACCACGTAGCCTACTTCTCCAGCTTGCAGACGGGCTTGAGGGGTGCGTTTTGGGGTAAAAATGCCGACTTGGTCCACTTCATAGGCGCGTCCTGTCGACATGACTCGCATTTTATCGCCTTTCTGAATGGCGCCATTCATGATCCGCACCAACGAGACCACGCCTAAATAACTGTCAAACCAAGAATCAATGATCAACGCTTGCAGCGGCGCTTCAATATCCCCTGTTGGCGATGGAATACGGGCAACCAAGGCTTCTAATACGTCTTCAACGCCTAAGCCACTTTTCGCACTCACGCGGATGGCATCATGGGCATTTAAACCGATGATGTCTTCAATTTCGGTGATGACGCGATCGGGCTCGGCTTGTGGCAGATCTATTTTATTTAAGACAGGTAAGACCTCTAGGGCTTGATCAATGGCTGTGTAGCATACAGCCACCGTTTGTGCTTCTACGCCTTGGGCTGCGTCGACTACCAAAATAGCCCCTTCGCAAGCAGCGAGAGAGCGCGAGACTTCATAGCTAAAATCTACATGGCCTGGGGTGTCGATGAAATTGAGTAAATAGATCTTACCATCTGTTGCGGTGTAATGAAGCGACACACTTTGTGCTTTGATAGTGATGCCACGCTCGCGCTCAATATCCATAGAGTCGAGTACTTGAGCACTCATTTCACGATCGGTGAGTCCCCCGCATACTTGAATAAACCGATCTGCTAAAGTCGATTTTCCGTGATCAATGTGGGCAATAATAGAAAAATTACGAATCAGCGTTAAGTCGCTCAACAAAGTAGCCTATGGGTAAATTGCCGTAGTGTACCTGAAATGGGGCTGACTCACAAAATAAGTTTGAGGTGCCTGTGAGAAGATATCTTGCAACCTCATTCAAATACAAGGATGATCAAAACCGTGTTTTGGTTTTTAAAAGGATTATCCATGCGCTTGTTTGGTTCTTGGTGGTTGATGGGGTTGGTGCTGTGTTTGCCAGGGGTGACGATGGCTGATCCGGCTTTGGCCAGTCGTAAAGAGGTACAACAGTTTATCCATACTATGGTCAATCAATACCATTTTGATAGGTGGCAGCTGAATGCGGTGATGAAAGAAGCGCAATTTCAGCCGCAAATCATTGCGTCGATGGATAAACCGTATGAAAAGAAAACTTGGGATGTATATCAGGCCTTGTTTTTAACACCGGATCGAGTGCAAGCAGGTTTGTCGTTTTGGCAAGCAAACCAACAAGCACTGGCGCGTGCAGAGCGAGAATATGGCGTGCCGGCACCGATGATCGTGGCCATCATTGGGGTGGAAACGTTATATGGTAAGCACCAAGGCAATTATCGTGTATTGGATGCCTTGACCACATTGGCGTTTGATTATCCGAAGCGCTCGCCGTTTTTTACCAAAGAACTGGCAGAGTATTTGTTACTCTGTCGGGAACAAGGCGTTCCGGTGACTCAATATCTGGGATCTTATGCAGGTGCTATTGGAAAACCCCAATTCATGCCCAGCAGTTATCGATTTTACGCCGTTGATTTTACAGGAAAGGGTGCGCGGGACTTGGTGCATGATGACAGCGATGCCATTGGGAGTGTGGCTAATTTTTTCCATCGACATGGATGGATTAAGAATGGCAGCATTGCAGAGCCTGCACTGATTCGAGGAACGCGCTATAAAACCCTGGCGGTGAATAGTAGGAAGCCTGATTACCGGCTGCCACAGTTGATGTCTTTTGGGGTGAAACCTGCAAGCAGACAGAATCGGTCTGCAACTCGTGCAGGACTGATTGAGTTGACGACGCCAAAGGGCGCAGAGTATTGGGTGGCCTATCCTAATTTTTATGTCATCACTCATTATAATACGAGTCCGCAATATGCATTAGTGGTGTATTTGTTTGCCGAGCAGTTGAAGCAGCAGTGGGCAGCAGGGCATGCATAGTCTCATTTTATTCGATCACTTTGGAGCATGAAAGGTGACAACCTGTTTCATTTTCATCAAGCAGATCGCTGAAGAACAGCTTCTCTGTGGGGTATGGGATGCACAGGGGGCCCCCATAGCACCGTTGGCATTGCGATCGTTTTCTGAAGTGCAAGCGTTACAACGGCATGCACGAACCATTGTGGTTTTACCAACGGCTTGGTGTACGTTGCATACCTTGACTTTGCCTAAACTGACTGATCAGAAAGCAAGAACCGCCATTCCTTACGCCTTAGAAGAGGCTTTGGCGGAAGAATTATCTGACATCCATGTGGCCTTTCGTCGGGAATCGAATGGGACGTATTTGGTGGCGGCCATGAACAAAGCACGCTTGTTGGGCGTGATGACAACCTTACAGAATCATCAGATCTCGTTTGAGGCGATCACGTTTGATTGGTTTGCATTACAAGCAGAAGAGATCTGTGCAACGCCAGAGGGACTTCTTATTCATGAGTCTACATTCAAAGGGGCACTGGGTGGAGCGCTTGCGCTTGGGTATCAAGCCGAGGAGAAGACATCATGTGTTCGGTTGCGGGAGGGGATCGCTTTCTCAAAAGCAGTGTTCGAAGACAAAGACACGGCCTCTTGGATTGCAACGCGTTTGTTACAAACAGCAGGCATGAATGTCTGTCAAGGGGCTTTGCAACAACGTCGTGTCATTCAAACGAGCATGCGTTGGTATGCAGCAGCAGGGTGTATGGCTGTACTCGTGTTGTTGAGCACACTGATTGCTCAACTTTTTTATTTAAAAGCATTGTCTACACAAAACGCACGCTTAGACAAAGACATTGCTGTGTTGTATCGTCAGTTTTTTCCAGAAGCCTCTCAGGTGGTGAATCCTCGATTTCGAGTGGAACAATGGTTGAAATCAGGTGCTAATCCTGGCTTGAACGCCTCACTTTGGCCGTTGTTATTGGCTTTCTCTAAAGGCTTTGATGAAAAAGAAATGACTATAGAACAGCTGCGTTTTCAAAACCAAGTGCTGGTGATCGCCTTGCGATGCGGCACATTTCTTGAGCTTGAAGCCCTGGAGCAACGCTTGCAAGCGGCACATATCTTGGTCACACAGGCGAAAGCTGAAACAGTGCAGCATGCAGTACAAGCCACGTTGGAGCTCAAACAATGAGGATTGATATCAAGGCGTATTGGAGCGAGTTAAATGACCGTGAACGCTGGGTGTTGGGACTTGGTGTAGCCGTATCGGTGCTGTATGTCTTGTATGTGCTCCTATACGCCCCGTTAACAGGGGCAGTGCGTGCGCGGATAAAACAAGTTCAGGAGAAACAGGCGACCTTGCAGTGGATGCAGCAGGTGCCGCCATCGATAAAAGGACCGGTCAAGATCTTGACCCATGCGCAGTTACCATCGATTCTGACAAGTGCGTTACAGGACTCATCGTTTCGTCAATTCCCCTATCATTTGCAACAATCGGCTTCGAGTGAAGTGATGTTGGTATTTGAGGCGGTCCCTTTTAACGCGTTTATGCGTTGGGTACGGTCGTTGAATGAGCATTATACGATATCAATCGTCGCCTTGGATGCGCGCCCTGTTGGAGCAAAGAGCGGATTGGTGAAGCTGTCTTGTCGATTTAAGGTTGTTCACTGAACACTACCCCAGGGTTTGATCTGCCCAGTTACTCCAGCAGGACGGACCTGTCATCCAGAGCAGAGCTATGCTATTTCTGGAGGTGGCGCTGTGTCATATGGTTGCGTTCCTTATAACATTAATTGTTCCAAAAGAAATTGTTTGCTAAGATCAACCGTTCATTGTCACTCAAAAAAACATCCAAATGCGGCATCCATGGTGACAGCGACACAGGACTTTGCGCGCATCCTGAATTGTTAAAACGTTTAAAATTACATCTTAAAAACCTACCAGGAGAGGAGTCTATTGGATTTGAAGTAGACGGCGCGCACTATGTTTTGATTCAGTGGGCGTGGCTGCAAATCATGATTACGGTGCTGTAGGTCGGCGTCAAAACAAT
>CAMBHM010000062.1 GCA_945867185.1 Legionella genomosp. 1 | reverse complement strand
CGGGGGCAAGTGTTAGTGATGTCTATTTATGTATGGTGAGAACAGGGGATGACTCTCATCATGGAATCAGTTGCTTATTGATTGAAAAAGGCACTCCGGGCTTGTGTTTTGGAAAATTAGAAAAAAAAATGGGATGGCGAAATCAGCCTACTGCGATGCTCTATTTCGAAAATTGCCGAGTACCTATTGCAAATCGCGTTGGTGAGAGTGGAATGGGCTTTAAGATTGCACTGAATGCCTTGAATGGCGGGCGAGTGAATATAGCAGCATGCTCATTAGGAGGGGCGCTCAGTTGTTTGCGTCTTGCACAATCCTATATGCATGAACGAAAACAATTTGGGAAGCCCCTTTCCGAGATGCAGGCCTTGCGATTTTACTTTGCAGACATGTTGACGGACTTTGATGCAGCGCGTTTGATGGTGTATCGGGCAGCCGATGCTTTGGATAAAAACTCCCCTAAAGCACCGATGTATTGTGCGATGGCCAAACGCTTGGCGACTGATACGGCTTTTCAAATCAGTGATAAAGCCATGCAGCTGCATGGGGGGTATGGATATTTACGGGATTATCAAATAGAGCGGGTGTTTCGTGATTTACGCGTGCATCAAATTCTAGAAGGCACTAATGAAATCATGCGAGAAATCATCGCTAAAGCGGTATTGGATGAAGACTATTTAATTGATTAGGAGTCAGTGATGGGTTTTGTTGAGAGCAAGTTAGAGGCAGGTGTATTAACTATTACTTTGAATAGAGCAGAGAAATTAAACGCACTCAGTACAGAGGTATTGGAGGCTTTGTCGGAAGTATTGACCTCTGCACGAGAGAATAAAGCGGTGAAAGGTATTTTGATAACGGGAACTGGCAAAGCGTTTTGTGCAGGCGCAGATATTTCTCGGTTGGCTGACTGTGATGCGGAAACAGGGTATCAGTTTGCATGTTTTGGTCAATCTGTATTTAGACAGCTGGAAACATTAGGCAAGCCTTCGATTGCTGCCATTAATGGTTATGCATTTGGAGGGGGGTGTGAGCTGGCGATGGCAGCGACCCTACGGGTGGCTGCCATCACGGCACAATTTGGTCAGCCTGAGGTGAAATTAGGTGTTATTCCGGGCTATGGGGGTACGCAGCGTCTTGCGCGTTTGGTTGGGAAGGGCCGCGCGCTTGATTTATGCCTCTCGGGTCGTTTCATTGATGCTGACACTGCGCTCTCATGGGGCTTGGTGAGTGATGTTGTAGTACTAGAAGAGCTATTGCCTTTTGCGTTATCACGTCTTCAAACTATTTTGGCTATGGCGCCCTTGGCGATAGCTAGCACGATGGAGGTCATTGATCGTGGCTATGATTTGTCTTTAGGGGATGCCTTACATCTGGAAGCCGTGCATTTTGCAAAAGTATGTGCGAGTGTGGATAAAAAAGAAGGAGTGGCGGCATTTCTAGAAAAACGACCTGCACAGTTTAAAGGGGTGTGAGATGACAGAGGACATTTTATTTTCTTCTAAACGTCATCTGGGATTGATTACCTTGAATCGTCCCCAAGCTTTGAACGCTTTGACCTTGCCAATGATTCTAGCCATGCAACATCAATTACATGTTTGGAAAGATGATCCGGCTATTCACGCAGTGGTGATTCAAGCAGCAGAGGGGAAAGCATTTTGTGCGGGAGGCGATGTGCGTTCTTTGTATGATGCAGAAGAGGCACACGAACAGCAGATGCAATTTTTTTGGCATGAATATCGTTTGAATCATTTTATCCATCATTTTCAAAAACCTTATATTGCGCTAATGGACGGTGTTACTTTAGGCGGCGGGGTGGGGATTGCTTTGCATGGATCGCATCCTGTTGCTACAGAAAAATTTCAGTTTGCGATGCCTGAAACCAGTATCGGTTTTTTTCCAGATATTGGGGCGAGCTTTCTTCTATCTAAGTGTCCAGGATCAATGGGTCTTTATTTGGGTTTAACGGGGCATCGATTGCATGCAGAGGATGCCAGGGCAGCTGGCCTTGTTAAACACCTTATTAGAAGCGAACAAAAAGAGAGTGTGGTACAATGCCTGTTGGATGCGGATTTATCGACTGATGTGTATCAGACAGTTGATGCGTGTTTGAATGCGCTGAGCATTGAACCTGTGGTAGCCTCGTTAGTGCCTCTATGTTCAGTGATTGATACTTATTTTGGAGTGGAACAACTGGAGACTCTTTTTGCTCAACTGAGCGACTCAGAAGATCCTTGGCAGCAGAATACTTTAGAAACGTTGCATCAAAAATCCCCACTCAGCTTGGCTGTCACTTGGGCACAATTACATAAAGCTCGGGGGATGAGTTTGGCTGACTGTTTACACATGGATTATTGTTTGGCAGGGCATTTTATGCGAGATCATGATTTTTATGAAGGTATTCGTGCTTTGTTGGTAGATAAAGACAAATCGCCGCGCTGGCAACCAAAAACGCTTACGCTTGTGACTCCGCTGCAAGTTTCAACATATTTTGAGTGTGGACGCCCAGAACTGCCCTTTTTTATGTGCGACTCCTAACGTAGGAACATCTCCCTTTATGGCTTTTCAAGAATTTAAAAATCGGCGAACTTTTGCCATTATTTCTCATCCCGATGCGGGGAAAACAACGGTCACTGAAAAATTATTGTTGTTTGGAGGTGCTATTCAATTGGCGGGCACGGTCAAAGGTCGTAAGGCGACGAGACATGCAACTTCCGATTGGATGGACATGGAGAAAGAACGCGGTATTTCCATTACGACCTCAGTGATGCAATTTATGCATCTTGGTTTTGTGATGAACTTGCTCGACACACCCGGTCATGAAGATTTCTCTGAAGATACCTATCGTACATTAACGGCTGTGGATTCTGCGCTCATGGTGATCGATGTCGCCAAAGGGGTGGAGGAACGGACAGTGAAATTGATGGATGTTTGTCGACTGAGAGACACCCCCATTATGACGTTCATTAATAAATTAGATAGGGAGGGACGTGAGCCTATTGATTTGTTAGATGAGGTCGAATCTGTCTTAAAGATTCAATGTGCTCCAGTGACTTGGCCCATTGGTATGGGGAAGCGATTTAGAGGTATTTATCATTTATACCAGGATAGATTGTATCTTTATCAGTCTGGCAAAAATGCACAGAAACAAGATGCCTTACAAATACAAGGCTTGAGTAACCCTATGGTGGATGAATTATTAGGGGAATTGGCCATTGAATTACGTGATGAGATCGAGTTGGTGAAAGGAGCTTCACACGTGTTCAATTTGGAAAAATATTTATCAGGAAAGCTGACGCCTGTGTATTTCGGATCTGCTATTAACAATTTTGGGATCAAAGAATTGTTGGATGATTTTGCAAGTTATGCGCCAGGCCCGATGCCGCGTGCAACGGTTGAGCGATCAGTGAGGCCAGAAGAAGAAAAATTTTCAGGATTTGTATTTAAAATTCAAGCTAACATGGATCCTAAGCATCGTGACCGGATTGCTTTCTTACGCATTTGTTCTGGGGCCTATAAAAAAGGCATGAAGCTGAGCCATTTGCGCTTAAGTAAAGAGGTACAAATAGCTAATGCATTAACGTTTATGGCAGGTGATAGGACACATGCAGAGAGTGCGCTTGCAGGTGACATCATTGGATTACATAATCATGGGACGATACGAATTGGGGACACGTTCAGCGAAGGGGAGATATTAAAATTCATCGGTATTCCCAATTTTGCGCCGGAGCTATTTCGCTTGGTTCGATTAAACGACCCTTTAAAGAGCAAAGCATTGATGAAAGGATTGATAGAGCTTTCAGAAGAGGGTGCAACACAAGTGTTTCGACCACTAAATAGCAATCAACTGATTTTAGGTGCTGTAGGGGTATTGCAGTTTGATGTCGTTGCGCATCGATTGAAACATGAATATAACGTAGATTGTCTTTATGAGCCGGTCAGTGTGTCTTCTGCGCGCTGGGTTTATGCCAACGATCCAAAAGCCATGGAGGAGTTTCGAATCAAAGCCTTTGATAATTTAGCACTAGATGGCAGTGATACATTAATTTATTTAGCCCCCACTCGCGTGAACTTGTCGTTGGCCATGGAGCGTCATCCGAAGGTTGAGTTTTCTGCCACGCGGGAGCATTGATTATTGCAGCATCCGAGTCATGGCTGTTAGAGAGCAGATTGGTTAAAACCATCTGCGCTCCCACAGTTTTATCGGCTAGCCTGCAGCGCAACTGGCTCGGATCGTTACGTCTCCGAGATTCATCAATTCCACCTTGGCACCTGATTCCGCATAAATATACAGTTTGTCATTTGGTTGGAATAGGAGGGTCATGCCATCGCCAGCGTTTAGCTGGATATCATTGACTGATCCTGTTTTTCGCAACATTTTCACTGCAATCACGTTATTTGGAACATCGCTGATGATGGTACAAGTGGCTTTGATACCCCAAAAAAACACATTGGAAAACACTTGTGGATCATTAGGAAGCAGTTCATATTCAACCGCAGGACCTTGGGTGAACACATGGTTAGTGGTTGCGTAGGCTTGCGTGACACACGCACTGACTACATACAATAAAGCAAACCCTATTTTTTTTAACATACAACTCTCCTGTAATGAAATCTTGAATAAGATACCCTTAATAAAACGCTTTGGCAATTAAGAGGGCATTTATAATTTGAAGCACAAGTAATCGGACCAGAGGATATTGCACCCTTTGTGATAGCCAGTATATACTTCGCATCGTTGCCGTTGTAGCTCAGTTGGTAGAGCAATTGATTCGTAATCAATAGGTCTGCGGTTCGATTCCGCACAACGGCACCAGTAAAATCAATTAGTTGCAATTTAATTTTCGGCCACAACAAATCCATGGGTACACTTTTGGGTACACTTCGAAAAAGTTGCATACTCTGTACCCAGATCCACTTTTCTTTGTTCGCTGCTGATATTCATATTTTGATAAATCCACCGATCGACTGTGTCTGAATGCCAGGCCAATGAGGTACCGTTTAGTTTGACAGGCTTGGGGAACTTTCCAGCCATCCACCACCGCCGGAGTGTTAGTCTGTGGCGACCGATAGTTCTTTCAACATCAGTAATGAATAAGAGTTTCTGGGGTAATGCATGTAGGTTTGGTTCTCGCATAAAAACAACTCCAATCAAAACATAAGCACGATTTGTGTTGTTATTAAAACATATCGTTTTTTGTAGATCAATGTTTTATTCTATAAAATAAGGGTTACAGAGGAAGTTGCGTTTCAAGCAACCTTTTTTATATTGTGTTCAGGAAGCATAGCGCTGGTTATTTCGGTGCTTTTTCACGACAAGTAAATTTTGGTTATGGCCAAACGGGTATGCCCAAGGTCGAGGCTTATAAAATATGGTAAAGCTTATGGCGGCGCATATCCTGAGCTAATTGAGGGCGATGTGTTTAGCGCATTGCACACTGGCCGACTATTTGATAAGATCTTGGGCATGGAGTGAGACGTTCGCACTCCATCTTAAAAGGGACGAATTACTATCTCACCGATGGGGTCCACTTTAGTCTCGGATTAACCAGGCTGTCCCGTACACAACTTGTCTAGGACTGTCGCGTATGAATTGCAGTTAGCTATAAAGCCATGCGCTATAAAGGAACTTTCTCATGCTACCAAGAACCGCGTTATATCTTCCACGATTTTTTAACACATTAGTTCCTTCACGAAAATTGTTGACTGAATCCAATAAACCAACATCTATTGCGACTTATATAGAACAACTACAATCCATATCTGTTGCTCCATTAACCAAACTAGATTTGTCTGGGTATCGATCAAAAATTACGATGGAGACTTATTATGGACTGGACTCACCCTTTACAAAGGCTTTATCGAAGTGCCCTGAAGTACAACACGTTGATATATCAGGCCATCAGGATATTGAAAATTTAGCATTTTCACGTTTTCGAAAAAGTTTACCTAAGCTTAAAGCGGTTACTTTAAAAGGTATTAGTCCCCTCCACTTTAGAATTGATACCGACCAACTTGTTAAATATTATGCAAAAAATATTCTTCTTCTAGCTGACCAAAAACTAATGAAGCTCATAACTAAAGCGTCATGCGACTATCTCATTGAAAACAAACAAGAAAAATACGCACGATCAATTTTATCGGGTATAACCATCGATAATCTTGATCCTAAGCCTTTTCAAGAGGCACTTGTCACTGAAGGATTACGGACAGAAGAGCTTTCACGGTTAGAAGAACTGGCTTCAGCTAAGCGTCGAGAGAAGCGAGCGATGCTAAAATTGAATTTGTTAACTGATTATAAATCTGGTTATGGTTTTGACCTTAATTCCCCTTGGTATAAAATGGGTCCAAAGAGCGAGGAAGATCTTGTAGAATGTGGATGCCCTCATACTGTATTCGTACTTTATGTGGTTATTACAAAACTAAAGCTTTGGGATATTGTTCTAAAAGGGCCGGGAGAGCTTGGGTTTATGTTTTCAAGCCCTGAATCTTTACAGGCCGTTTATAGGCATCCAGCTGTCCAATCTGCGGATGATTGTGATGGACATAGTGGAGCCTCTTTTGCGATGTGTATGCGATTTATTGAAATGATGGCAAAGGATATTATGGCAAAGGAACATACCGCTAGCTTTAGTTCTGAGCGCCCAAGATCGAAATTGTAAGTGAGGGGTGCGAGCATGTCTGCAGAAAGGGGTTAAGATTTTTCTTATGGGAGTTATTTCCTTCAGGCAAAGAAAAGCAAAGGCATTTGCCAAAGAAGCCCAGCGTCGATGACTATGAAAAACTGTTGCCTTGAAATATTGGCTTAGATTATACCACAATGTATATTTTTTAATCCATAAGGTGACTTAGCAAAAACATATTCTTGGCTAACTCTTTAGCAATAATAAAAGAGAGGATATTATGCAAAAACGAAAATTAGGACAGTTTAAATTGGAAGTCTCGGCACTTGGCTTAGGCTGTATGGGGATGTCGATGGGTTATGGTCGTTTTGATGATCAGCAATCAATCAAAACCATTTATCATGCTATTGATCGAGGAATCACTTTTATCGATACGGCAGATGTCTATGGTGATGGTCATAATGAAACGTTGATTGGCAAGGCTTTGGCAGGTGGTTTGCGAGAAAAGGTGGTTCTAGCAACTAAATGTGGCCTTGTCGGTTTAGGAAAAGTCGATGCGTCACCTGCGCACATTAAAAAAGCATGTGATAAGAGTTTAGAACGTTTAGGCGTTGATGTTATTGATCTTTATTATCTGCATCGAGCAGAAAAAGACATTCCTATTGAAGAATCAGTCGGTGCTTTTGCTGATTTAGTCAAAGCCGGCAAGATTCGCTATGTAGGCTTATCAGAAATCACTGTAAAAACCTTAGAACGAGCGGTTAAGGTTCATCCTATTACTGCCTTGCAGTGTGAGTATTCTCTATGGGAAAGAAAGCCTGAAAATGCAATTTTGAAAGCTTGCCAAGCAATGGATATAGGCTTTGTTCCTTATAGCCCACTCGGGCGTGGTTTTTTATCTGGAAAATTTCGAAATACAGATAAATTTGAAGATGGGGATTTTCGTCCGATGCTACCCAAATTCCAAGGGGCTAACTTAGAGCATAATTTGCATGTGTTGGATAAACAAATTGAATTTGCAAAACGAAAGGGCTGCACACCGGCGCAATTAGCATTGGCTTGGTTATTAGCACAAAACAAGCATATAGCACCTATTCCTGGGACTCGCTCCATAGAACGTTTAAATGAAAATATAGGCGCTCTTGATGTTCATTTATCAGCAGCTGAGCTTGAAGAAATTGCTCAATTAATTCCTAAAGATGCAACCATGGGCATGCAATATCCCGCTGAATTTAATATGGAGGTTTAAGAGGAAAAAATGTGTATTGGAGGTATAATTCAAACGCTGATAATTAAATAATCAAAGAACTGCCATGAAAGAGCAACAATTATGAAAATAGGGTAACTGCTCACCCCTAAAAAAATTAAAAAAAGCTTGACACGAATTTTCAGGCATAATTTCATTTTTAATGAGTCATCCTAAAAAACCACACCAGAATGCCCCCAGAGATCAACCAAGATCACAAACAGGAAATTAGGTTTCAAAAGTCGAGCAGACCTTAGTTCTCTCCGTATATCAGTTCCTACGAGGTCG